>NZ_JBFUCL010000185.1:0-7486 GCF_056405255.1 Agromyces sp. P1_H4
AGGCCGGCCTGGTCGCGGCGATCGCGCGCGAGGCGGAGCACGGGCGACGGGCGGATGCCGCAGCGGGCGAGCAGCGCGTCGACGGGCGCATACCCGCGGGCGCGCATGGCGGCCGCTGTGGAGGGCACGGTGCACACCTCGAGGGTGCCGCCCGCGGGCCGAGCCGCGACGCCCTCGGCGAGGGCAGCGTGCAGCGCGCGGGCGAGCGGCGCTGCGGCATCCGTTCGGGAGGAGTCCTTGTAGGCGGTGACCACCCGCGCCACCACGCCGCCGTAGTCGAGCGCCGCCCACGCCGAGATGCCGTCGCGGGTCACGACCTTAGGGCTCGGCCGGAGCGCATCGACGCAGTCTGCGCAGACCGAGCGGTCGAGGGCGCCGCATCCGGCGCACGACACCGGCACGAGGAGGGCGATCGCGTCGAGCAGCGCGTCGCGGGCGAGCACCTGCACGCGGCGGAGCGAGTCGGCGGCCACGCCCTCAGCATCGACGCCACCGGCGGCGCGGTGTCACCAGTCGGCGCCGCGCACGACGGCCGCCGGTCCCAGCGCCCTCGGGAGGACGAGACGGTCAGGGCAGCTGCGACGCGACGAAGCGGATGCCGACCGCGCGCGCCTGCCAGCCGACGCCGACCTGCACGTCGAGGTCGCCCGCGGCCGTGAGGACTCGGAGATCGGCGTTGCCGCCGTCGACCTGGATGCCGGCCTCGGGCCCGCCGCGCTCGCGCGAGATGCCGCCGAGCTCCTGGATCACCAGTCGGGTGGCGCCGTCGCTGAGGCCGGTGACCGAGCTGACGGTGCTCGAGTCGAGCCACGCCACGTCGAGCGGTGCGCCCGTCACATCGGCCAGGTTCAGCACGAGCTGCCCGAGCCCCTGCTCGGAGGGCAGGCCGTCGTCGCCGCGTTCGATGGCCGCGACGACGAACCGGGTCCGGCCGCCGTCGGCGAGGATCGCCAGGAGTCGCGTGGAGTCGCGCGACACCTCGATGGATGCGATCGACGAGCCGCTCCAGGGCACGGCGACCTGGCCGGTCGTGCCGTCTGGCGCGAACCACACGAGCTGGTCGGGGTGATCCGCGGGCACCGACCACACYACGCCCTGGCCGTCGATGGTAGGCACGACGAGGTTCGCGCGAGGGTCGAGCAACTGCGTCTCCTCGCCGGCGCGCACGAGGAAGACGCCCTCCGCCGACCGCACCGCCGCGGACTCGGCGCCGATCCCCACGGAGGCGCCGGTGGGCAGCAGGGCGGCCACCGCATCCGAGATGCCGGGGATGGGGTCGACGGACTCCCCCGACGCCGCGAGGTAGCCGAACGTCTCGCCGTCGAAGACGACGGTGCGCGGGTCCACGCGCGGCGACTTCGACGGTCGGCGAGCCGGCTCGGGCACATCGGGGTCGACGCCGTTCAGCGTGAGGTCGACCCTCGCGATGTTGCGCACGCCGATCAGGCTGGCATCRAGCTGCGCCTGCATGCGCTGCACGGTGCCGAGGTCGTCGAACGCCGCGCCCGCGAGCGACACGCTCGCTACGCCGCCGTCGACGGGGACGGAGGCCGGCTCGAGCTGCACGCCCTCGGGGAACGCCGAGACGACCCCGGGAGCCAGCCAGTCGGCTGCTCCGGCCAGCAGTCCCTGCACGATGGTCGTCTGCGCCGAGTCTCGCCCGRCATACCAACGCACGTCGGGCACCAGGTAGCGCCCGGTCGGGTCGAGGAAGTACAGCGTGTAGTCGCGGAAGACCTGCGTGAACTCGCCCTGGTCGATGAGGATGCCCTGGGGCGCACTCGAGATGCGCCACTCCCCCTCGACCTGCTCGAACCGGTAGTCGAACGGGATGGGCGTCCGCGACGCCGGCTCCTCGTACTGCCCGTTGTCGCGCAGCAGCGCGGCCGGGGTGGCCTCGACGCGCATCGCCGTCGGGTCGACCACGCCGACCTCCCGTTCGGCGAGCACGTCGACGGTCGCACCCGCGCCCGGTTCCCACTCGTCGGCGAACGCGTCGGTGAGGTACTCCCGCGCGATCTGGTAGTTCTCCCGGGGGCTCTGCGCCGCGTTGAGGAACCCGTCGAGGATCTGCGCCTGGCTCGCTCCCTTGGCGGGCGGATCGGCGAGGATGTCGAAGTCGTTCGGGGTTTCGGCGACGACGGGATCGCCCGGCTGGACGGGACCCGAACTCGGGATGGAGGCGCAGCCGGCGAGTGCGAGCGCCGCCATGAGCGCAGCGGATGCCGCCGCGAGGAGCCTGCTACGCACCGTGCACCTCCCTGGACCCGGTCTCGAGCGTCGGCACGGCGCCCACGGCCCCGGTCGGAGCGGGACCCGCGGCGCCGGCATCGACGGGTTCGAGCGGCAACGGCGAGACCACCTCGGCACCCGGCACCCGTGGCAGCGTCAGTCGGAAGACCGTGCCCGCGCCGGGCTTCGACCACACGTCGAGGGTCCCGCCGTGGGCGACCGCGTCCTCCAACGAGATCGCGAGGCCGAGGCCGGTGCCGCCGATCGTCCTCATGCGGCTGGGATCGGCACGCCAGAACCGGTCGAACACCCGCTCGGCCTCCTCCTCCGTCATGCCCATGCCGTAGTCGCGCACGGAGAGCGCGATCGCGGTCTCGTTGCTGTCGACCGCGACCACGATGGGGCGACCCTCGCCGTGCTCGATCGCGTTGCCGAGCAGGTTCCGCACGATCCGTCGGATGCGTCGCGGGTCGACCTCGGCGTCGAGGTGCCCGCCGGGTGCCTCGAGGCGGAGCTCGGTGCCGTGCTCGAGGGCGAGCTGGTGCATCGACTCGATCGCGTCGCCCGCGAGGTGCACGAGGTTGGTCGGCTCGGTCGCGAGCGTGACGGATCCGGCGTCGTACCGGCTGATCTCGAGGAGATCGGCGAGCAGCCGCTCGAACCGGTCGGTCTGGGTGTGCAACAGCTCCACCGTGCGCGAGGTGGGGCCGGGGAAGTCCTCGCGCTGCCCGTAGAGCACGTCGCCGGCGAGCCGGATGGTCGTCAGCGGCGTGCGCAGCTCGTGCGACACGTCGGAGACGAACCGCTGCTGCATGACGGAGAGCTCGGCCAGTTCCTTGATGCGCGCCTGCAGGCTGTCGGCCATGCCGTTGAAGGATGCCGCGAGCGTCGAGAGCTCGTCCTCGCCGCTCTCGGGCATGCGCACGCCGAGGTCGCCGGCGGCGAGCCGTCGGCTGGTGGCCGCGGTCGCCCGGATGGGCTCGATGACGCCGCGCACGACCACGAGGGTGATCGCGCTGAGGAGGGCGAGCAGGGCGGCCGCGCCCACCATGCCGGTGATCTGCATGAACGCGAGCGTCTGCTCCGCCTCGGCGAGGTCGTACCCGATGTACAGCTCGTAGCGTCCGGCGTCGGACGGCAACTCGAGGTCGCTCCCGACGACGATGCCGGGATGCGTGCCGCCCTCGTCGTCGGGCAGGGCGACCGACTGCCAGTACTGGCTGTCGGGGTGATCCTGCACCTGCGAACGGAGCTCGGGCGTGATCACCCCGGAGAGCCCCGGGCTCAGCCGGTCCGACGGGGCGAAGGTCACGGCGTCCTGACCGGGAGCCCGGAAGAGGCCGAGGTCGTTGCTGCCCGAGACGCTCGAGAYGGTGCTGATGGCGTCGGCCACCAATTTCTGCATGGACGCCCGGTCCGAGGCATCCGACGCGCTCAGCAGGCTCTGGGCCGCGCCGGTCGCGTTGTTCGATGCCTCCAGCACGGCATCGCGATTCGCCTGGAACAGGTTCGACGCGACGCTGAAGGAGATGTACAGGCCGATCACGAGGATCGCGAGGCTCGAGAGCCCGAGCGTGATGATGACGGTGCGGAACTGCAGCGATCGGCGCCACAGCACCGAGAGGCGGCGCGGCACATCGCGCCACGAGAGGGCGGCGCGTGGGGACTGGGCGTCGGCCGCGGCCATGCGGCTCCTAGGTGGTCGCGCCGGCGCGATAGCCGACCCCGCGCACGGTCATGACGATGCGCGGATTGTCGGGGTCGTGCTCGACCTTCGCGCGCAACCGCTGCACGTGCACGTTCACCAGCCGCGTGTCGGCCTTGTAGTGGTAGCCCCAGACCTGCTCGAGCAGCATCTCGCGGGTGAACACCTGCTGGGGCTTCGAGGCGAGCGTGAGCAGCAGGTCGAACTCGAGGGGCGTCAGGTTGATGCGCTGGTCGCCTCGCCGTACCTCGTGGCCCGCGGCGTCGATCGTGAGGTCGCCGACGCCGAGCGTCTCAACCACGGGGTCGGGCGCCGGACGCAGGCGGGTGCGGATGCGGGCGACGAGCTCCTTCGGGTTGAAGGGCTTGACCATGTAGTCGTCGGCGCCCGACTCGAGGCCCTTGACGACGTCGGCAGTGTCGGTCTTCGCCGTGAGCATGATGATCGGCGTGCCCGACTCGGCCCGGATGCGGCCGCACACCTCGATGCCGTCCATGCCGGGGAGCATCAGGTCGAGCAGGACGAGGTCGGGCTTCGTCTCCCGGAAGGCGGCGAGCGCACCGGTGCCGTCGGCGCAGAACACCGGGTCGAAGCCCTCGGTACGCAGCACGATGCCGATCATCTCCGCGAGGGCCGTGTCGTCGTCGACGACGAGTACGCGTGGGGTCATCCGTTTGTTTCCGTCGGGGTCCGCGGACGGACCGATGGCAGTGGAACCACTGTAGTCGCTGGAACCCGTGCGTCGTCCGGAAGCGGCCTGCACGGCGGCTGAACGCCTGAGGGGCCTCCGCGCCCTCGAACCCGCGGGGATCCCCAGGCCCGCCACGGCCTGCACGAAGTGTGCGAGCATGGTGCACACCCTTGGAAGGAGCGCACGCAGGTGTCCGATCACGACTGGCAGGCGCCCGGCGCAGCACCCGTCCACGGGCCCGGTGCGGATGCCCCATCGCCCACGCCGACCGGCGTGCCGACGCCTCCCCCGCTGCCCCCGTCCGCGCCCCCGCTGCCCCCGTCTGCGCCGCCGCAGCAGGGCTACGGGCCACCGCCCGGATACGCGGCCCCTCCGCCCGGGTATGCGGCCCCGCCGCCCGGGTACGCGCCGCAGCAGGCAGCCGGATGGGTGCCCCCGCCCAAGCCCGGGCTCCTCCCCCTGCGACCCCTCGGGTTCGGCACCCTGATGTGGGCGCCGTTCCGCACGCTCCGGCGCAACCCCGCGCCGACGTTCGGCAGCGGACTGATCGTGCAGCTCGTCTCCGCGGCGGCGGCGGCCGCCGTGATCGTGCCGTTCTTCGGGCTGACCTTCTCGAGGCTCGAGGGCGCGACCGGCGCCGATGCCGACGCCATCCTCTCGGGCGCGGTCGGCGGCTTCCTGCTCCTGTCGCTCGTGCCAGTGCTCCTCTCGATCGTCGCGAGCGCATTCCTGCAGGGCGTCATGGTCGTCGACGTGGCAACGGGCACGATCGGCGACCGCCTCGGGTTCGGTGCGCTGTGGCGCCGGGCGGCCGCGCGCATCTGGCCGCTGATCGGGTGGACCCTCCTGGTCGCCGCGGCGCTCCTGGTCGCCTTCGGCGTGGTGGCCGGCGTGGTCGTCCTCGCCGCCGTCTCGACCTCGTCGCCGGTCGGGCTCGTGATCGGCATCGTCGTGGGCCTCCTCCTCGGCCTCGGCCTCCTCGTGGTGGCCTTCTGGATCGGGGTGAAGCTCGCGATCGTGCCGAGCATCATCGTGCTCGAGCAGGTCGGCATCCGAGCCGCCGTCGCTCGGTCGTGGCGACTCACCGACGGCGCGTACTGGCGCACGTTCGGCGTGCTGGTGCTCGTGGCCGCCATCCTCAACGTGGCGGCGCAGGTCGTCGTGCAGCCGGTCTCGATCGTCGGCACGATCCTGGCCGTGCTCATCGATCCGTCGGGCACCGGCGCCGCCCTGGCAGTGACGGTGATCACGACGATCGTCACGCTCGTCCTCTCGCTGCTCATCGGCGCCATCACGGCGGTGGTGCAGGCGGCACTCGTCGCCGTGATCTACATCGACCTCCGGATGCGGCGCGAGGGCCTCGACCTCGAACTCGAACGGTACGTCGAGCTTCGCGAGGCGGGGCAGGCGGCCGAAGACCCGTATCGGGTGCCGGTCGAGTCGGCGCCGCGTGGAAGCGAACCTCCGGCCGCGTGGTCCTGACCCTCCTGTTCGAGCCACTCGATCCCGACGCGCCCGAGGCGCGTCGGTGGCTCGAGGACGAGCTCGCGAAACCCGAGTACCGGAGCGCCCAGCCGACGCCGTTCGACCTCGCCATGCAGCAGGTCCGCGACTGGTTCGTGAGCCTCTTCGAAGGCGCAGCCGGCATTCCCGCACCCCTCCTCGTGCTGCTCCTCGTCATCGCGGTGGTGCTCGTCGTGGTGGTCGGCCTGCTCGTGTTCGGCCTGCCGCGCCTCCGCCGACGGCAGCGGCCGCCCGCGCCGCTCTTCGACGACGACGATCGTCGCGACCTGACCGCGTTGCGGGCGGCTGCCGCTGCGGCGGCCGAGTCGGGCGACTGGCCACTCGCCATCGAGGAGCGGTACCGAGCGATCGTGCGCGGCGCCGTCGACCGCGACCTCGTGCGGGTGCATCCCGGAACCACCGCGCGGGGCGTGGCCGTCGCAGCGTCGACCCCGTTCCCCGACCACGCGGAGTCGCTGCGGTCCGCCGCCTCGGAGTTCGACGCGGTCCGCTACCTCGGGCGATCCGGATCGCGGGCACGATACGAGGAGCTGGTGCAGCTCGACCTCGCGCTCGCGGCCGCCACCCCGGCGGATGCCGGCGGTGCGGCAATGGCGGCTCCTCGATGAGCGTCGCGCCTCCGACGATCACGCCGACGAGTGCGGTCACCCCGACCATCCGCGAGGCGCTGCGCCGGCGGCGCGCGTGGATCGTCATCGGTGCGGTGCTCGTGGTGGGTGCCGTCGTCATGCTCGTCGCCCAGGGCGGCTTCCGCGCGCCGGGGCCCACGTTGGGCGCCGCCAACGCCGCGCCGGCCGGCTCCAAGGCCCTGGTCGAGGTGCTCCGGCAGCACGGCGTCACCGTGGCCGAGGCCCACTCGGTCGACGAGGCCGTCGACGCCGCGCGCAGCGGCGCGACCGTGCTCCTCTACGACGAGTTCGACGTGCTCGACGAGGATCGACTCGACGACCTCGCCGCTGCGGCCGATCGCCTGGTCGTGGCGGAGCCCTCCTTCCGATCCCTCGAGGCGCTCGCGCCGGGCGTCCGGCTCGCCGGAGCCGCGAGCGGGACGGTCGACGACGTGGCCTGCGACCTGCGTGCCGCCGGACAGGCCGGCGAGCTCTCCGATGGGCAGCGCTTGCTCACCGTCGACGCCGACGCGACTTCTGCCGGGTGGACGGGCTGCTTCCGCGACGCGGAGCACGGCTTCGCGGTGGCGACGGGGCCGGGCCCGTCGGGGGGCGAGATCGCCCTCGTCGGCGCCACGACGGTGTTCACGAACGAGCACATCTCCGAGGCCGGCAACGCCGCCCTCGCGATCGGCCTGCTCGGGGCCACCGACGAAGTGGCCTGGT
>NZ_JBFUCL010000186.1:0-7481 GCF_056405255.1 Agromyces sp. P1_H4
CGTGAGTCCGCCGCCGGGTCGCGGGGCGATCCGGAGGGCGGTGCCGCCCGGTGCCGCGGTGTCGAGCCCCGCGACGACGCGGTGCATGAAGCCGGCGATCGCCCCGAGGGCGTAGTGGTTGAACGACGTCATGTCGCCGGGGTTCACCGTGCCGTCGGGGAGCATGCTGTCCCACCGCTCCCAGATCGTCGTCGCGCCCATGCCCACCTGGTAGAGCCACGACGGCATCTCGTCCTGCAGCAGCAGGTGGTACGCCGCGTCGATGCCGCCGACCCGGGCGAGGGCGTCGCAGATGATCGGCGTGCCGACGAAGCCCGTGCTGATGCGGAAGTCGTTCTCGGCGACGAGCTCGATGAGCCGTTCGCCGGCGCGCCGCTCCTGTTCGGGCGTGGCGAAGAGGTCGAAGACGATGGCGAGCGCGACCGAGGTCGGGGTGTCGCTCACGACGCGTCCGCTCGGCGAGAGGTACTCCGAGCGGAACGCGGCGAGCGCGCGCTCCGCGATGCCGCGGTACCGCTCCTCGTCGCCCGAGCGGCCGAGCAGCGCCGCGGTCTCGGCCATGATCCGGGCCGTGCGCACGTGGTAGGCCGTGGCGACCAGGTGCTTGTCGGTGTGCGACTGCCCCGGGTTGTCGGGCGGCGCCGCGGGATCGAGCCAGTCACCGAGCTGGAAGCCCGTGTTCCAGAGGCCCGTGCCGCCGGCGAGGCCGTCGACGAGGTCCACCCACGCCGTCATGCTCTCGTATTGCGCCTCGAGCACCCGGGTGTCGCCGTCGTGCTGGTACAGCTCCCACGGCACGATGACCGCGGCATCCCCCCACGCGGCGGTCGGAAAGTTCGGGAAGCCGCACTCGAGCCAGGGCACGAAGTTCGGCACGTGGCCCTGTTCCGCCTGCTCGGCCGCAAGGTCCCGCAGCCAGCCGGTGAGCGTGCCGTGCGCCGCGTACAGCCGCAGGGCGGTGGGCGCGAAGACCTGGATGTCGCCGGTCCAGCCCAGCCGTTCGTCGCGCTGCGGGCAGTCGGTCGGCAGGTCGACGAAGTTGTCGCGCATGCTCCATACGACGTTCTCGTGGAGCCGGTTCAGGCCCGCGTGCGAGCTCTCGAACCAGCCCGTTCGCGGCATGTCGGTGTGCACGACGAGGGCTTCGACGTCGACCGAGGCGAGGTCGCCCGGCCAGTGCTCGAGCTCGGCGTAGCGGAACCCGTGGATCGTGAAGCGGGGCGTCCACGTCTCGAGGCCCGAGCCCGCGCAGACGTACGCGTCGATGGAGACGGCGGCGCGCAGCGGCCGCACCCCGAGCGCGCCGTTCTCGAGCACCTCGGCGTGGTGCAGGCGCACCTCGTGGCCCGCGGGCCCGCGCACGTTGATGCGGAGCCGGCCCGAGATGTTCTGGCCGAAGTCCAGGCGGATCCGCCCGCCTGCGATCACCTCGACGGTGACGGGCCGCAGGGTCTCGATCACCCGCACCGGCGGACCGGTCGGCGCCTCGAGGCGGGCAGGGAAGTCCTCCAGCGGCAGCACGGACGGCGCCGACCAGTCCCGGTCGTCGAATCCGGGCGTGCTCCATCCGACGGGCAGCAGTCGGGCGTCGTACCGCTCGCCCTCGTACAGTCCGACCTCGGTGATGGGCGACGGATGCCACGACCAGGCGTCCTCGAGCGGCACCCGCACGATCGAGCCGTCGTCGAGGGTCAGCTCGAGCTGCAGGAGCAGCGCGACATCCGTGCCGTAGACGTCCCAGAGCCCGCCGTCGAAGCCGATGCGGCCCCGGTACCAGCCGTCGGCGAGCCACGCGCCGACGGCGTTGCGGCCCTCGACGATCGAGCCGGTCACGTCGTACGTCTGCGTGCGGAGCCGATGCCGATAGCTGGTCCAGCCAGGCGACAGCACGTCATCCGACACCGGGCGGCCGTTCACCTCGAGCTCCGAGACGCCGTGCGCGCTCGAGTAGATGCGGGCCCGGAGGATGCGGCCTGGCTCGATGCCGAGCTCGGCCGTGTCCCACGTCGCGCGCAGCAGGTAGCCGGGACGGAGCGTTCCCGCCGGAGCCGCCGGCGACGGCGAGACGAATGGCACCCTCCAGTCCTCCCGGTGGAGCAGGCCGGCCTCGATCCGGAGCGGGGTGCTCCACCCGCCGGCGTCCTCGACGGCGCGCACGCGGAGCTGCCCGCCCTCGCGCGAGCGCAGCCCGTCGAACGGCCAGTCCACGAGCCGGGTGCGCTCGGCCGGGAGACGCACGGCGTGCACCACGCCGTCGTCGCGGCGGAACTCGACCTCCCAGGCGTCGGGCACCGCCGACGCGATCCATGACAGCCGCGGCCGCGGCTCGCCGATGCCGAGTCCGTCGACTCCGCGGCGGTTCTCGAGCCAGACCGATTCGATCCGGACCTCTTCGCGGGTCATCCCTTCACCGATCCCGCCGTCAGGCCCTTCATGACCTGCTGGTTGAGGAACAGGTAGATCACGAGCGTGCCGAACACGCTGACCGCGATGGCCGCGAAGGTCGGCCCGTACTGCACCGCGCCGTACTGCCCGGTGAAGTTCAGCAGGCCCACCTGGATGGTGCGCAGCGCGTCGCTGTTCGTGAACGTCAGGGCGATCAGCAGGTCGTTCCAGAAGAAGAAGAACTGCACGAGGCCGACGGTGAAGACGGCGTTCTTGACCAGTGGGAGCCCGACCGCCCAGAACGAGCGCAGGATGCCCGCGCCGTCGAGCGTCGAGGCCTCGAAGATCTCGCGCGGCACCGACCGGAAGAACGTCGCCATCATGAACACCGTGAGCGGGAGGCCGGTCGCGATGTAGGTCAGGATCATCGGCCAGTACGTGCCTGTGAGGCCGGTGCGGAAGTAGATCGTGAACAGCGGCAGCAGGATCATCTGCGTGGGCACCATGATGCCGGCGAGGAAGAGCAGCAGCACCGTGCCCCGGCCCTTCCACACCATGACCTCGAGGGCGAAGCCCGCGGCGACGCCGACGATGAGCACGATCGCGAGCGACGGGAACACCACGATGATGCTGTTCAGGATGTACTGCCCGAAGCCGTTCTCGAACACCGAGACGTAGTTCTCGAACGACCAGTTCTGCGGGAGCGACCAGAAGGGCTCGTTGAGGAACTCCCCCTGCGTCTTGAACGACCCGAGGAACATCCACACCATCGGGTAGATCATGATGACGAGCAGGATGGCGAGCAGGATGCGCACCGGGAGCCGCGCGAAGAAGCGGCGGGGGCCGCCCGCACGACGTTGCGGGACGCGCTCGGGAGCGAGCCCGCGGGGGTTGACGCTGGCGATGGCGGTGGTCTGGACGGTCATCGGTCTCAGTCCTTCGTGAGGTCGCGGCGCGTGGACCGGAAGATGAACACGGTGAACAGCAGGCACAGGATCGTGAGCATGAGCGCGATCGTGCTGCCGTAGCCGTACTGGCCATAGGTGAACGACGTCTGGAACATGTAGAGCGTGAGGGGCGTCGTGGCGTTGCCGGGCCCGCCGTTGGTCAGGGCGACGACGCTGTCGAAGACCTTGAGCGTGCCGTTGATGCTGAAGATGAGCGACGACAGCAGCACGGGAAGCGAGAGCGGCAGCACGATCGTGCGGACGAGCTTCCAGCCCCCGGCGCCGTCGAGCCGTGCCGACTCGAGCATCTCCTCGGGGATGTCGAGGACTCCGGCGTAGAGGAGCACCCCGTAGAAGCCCATGGACTGCCACAGGCCCATGAGGATCAGGACCCAGAACGAGGCGTCGGGCGTTCCGAACCAGTCGACGGATTCGATGCCGAGCAGGTTCAGGAACGAGTTCACCGGCCCGACCGTCGGTGCCGCCTCGAACAGGCGGGTGAAGAGCAGTGCGATGGCGACCGTCGGCAGGACGATCGGGAAGAAGATGATCGTGCGGATCGTGGACGACGCCTTCTTCAGGTAGAAGACGTAGAGGAGCGAGAGGCCGTAGCCGGCCGCGACCTGCAGCACGGTCATCACGAACGCGAAGCGGATGGTGAACCACACCGCGCTCCACGCGGCCGGATCGTTGAAGAACTTGACGAAGTTGTCGAGGCCGTTGAAGGTGAACCCGACGATGGGGTTGCCGTCCATGACCGTGTAGCCGAGCGACCAGATGATCGGCACGAGCATGATGAGCGAATAGAGCAGGAGGGCCGGTCCGAGGAGGATCAGGACGGCGCGCTTGTCGCCGAGGACTCGTTCCATGGTTCACGCAATCTGTCGGCTGCCGGAGCAGCGGGGGTGGAGCACGGGGGCGCGGCGCGATCACCGCGCCCCCGCATCAGGATCCGACGGGGGTCAGCCCTCGTCGTTGGCGTCCTGGACCAGCTTCATGAAGTCGGCGCCGCTGAGGCTGCCGCTGGCGAGCCCGCCGCCGTTGGTCTGGCTGACGCTCGTGGCCTTCGAGTTGAAGAGCGCCTCGAACCACAGGATGCTCGACGGCGCGTCGGCGATGACCTGCTGCACGGTCTGGGTCGTCTCGGGCAGGTCGGCGGGCGGGTTGTCGATCGTGAAGCCCGATACCACGCCGCTGTCGTTGAGGACGGTGTCGCCGTAGTTCGAGACGATGCACTCGAGCCACGCCTTCTGGTTCTCGCCGAAGCCCTTCTTGGCGAACATGACGGGCACGCCGACGTTGGCGGGGACCTGGTCGATCGAGCCCTTGCCGCCCTCGACCTCGGGGAACGGCGCGTAGCCGATGTTGTCGAGGCCGATGGTGTTCTGGGTCTCGTCGTTGAAGTTCGCGAGCGCCCAGCTGCCCATGTAGAAGAACGCGGCCTGGCCGGTGAGGAACTGGTTCATGGCCGCGTTGTAGTCGATCGAGCCGACCGCGTCGCCGAAGTAGCCGGCCTTGCCCAGCTCGGCCACGGCGTCGGCCGCCTTCACGTACTCCTCGTCGGTGAGCTTCGCGTCGCCGTCGGCGACGGCCTTGAGGGCGTCGGGTCCGAGGTCGCGGGCGATGTAGTTGCCGACGAGGCGGGTGATGGGCCAGCCGTCCTTGCCGTCGGCGGCGAAGGGCTGCACGCCCGCCGCGTCGAGCTGCGCTGCGGCGGCGACGAGGTCGTCCCACGTGGCCGGGGCCTCGATGCCGTTGTCGGAGAGGAGCTGCTTGTTGTACCAGAAGCCCTCGATATTGAACTCGGTGGGCAGCGAGTACATCGCGTCCTCGCCATAGAGCGCCTCGATGGTGGATGCCGCGGCGGGCAGGATCTTGTCGGTGAGGCCCAGGTCGTCGAGCTCGTCGGAGAGGTTCAGCACCTGGTCGGCGTCGATGAACTGCTTCATGAGCGAAGGGGTGCCGGCGGCCATCGACATGTTCGAGAGGGCGTCCTGGCCGGCCAGGAGCTGGAGCTTCTGGTCGAACTGGGCGCCGGCCGACTTGTCGGCCGTGAGGGGGGCGGCCTTCTCCTCGGCAGCGCACTGATCTTCGGACAGGGTCGTCAGGGTGTCGATGATCGTCGTGTTCTCGGTCTGGCCGAAGTAGGTGAACTTGCCGCTGTCGGACGAGCCGCCCGAGGCCGGGCCGCAGCCCGTGAGCACGAGGGCGCCTGCCCCCACGACGGCCGCGAGCGGAACCAGGCGCCGGAGGCGCCGAGATGCTGTGGTCACTATTCCTCCTTGAATGTGGGCGCTTTTGAAGCGCTTCACTTGGAAGATACCGCTAGACTCGCGAATTGTCATCCTCGATCGGTAACGAATTTGAAACGCTTCATCCGAAGTCCGGTTGCCGCCGGGGGGTTCGTGCGACGATAGCGACGACCGACGGCCGAGCACGTAGGGCCGCGCACACGGAGGTGCCCCATTCCCGCTGAACGACGTCGTGGGCTGAACTCGCAGCCCAGCATGAGCGATGTCGCCCGCCACGCGGGCGTGGCGCTCGGCACGGTCTCGAACACCCTGAACAATCCCGACAAGGTCGCCGAGCCGACGCGGCGACGCGTGCTCGCCTCCATCGCCGAGCTGGGGTTCGTGCGCAACGATGCGGCCCGGTCGCTCGCGGCCGGAAGCAGCTCGACCGTCGGATTCGTGCTCGCCGACCTCGACAACTCGTTCTTCGTCGACATCGCCCGTGGTGCGGAGTCGATCCTGCGCCAGCACGACATGAGCCTGCTCATCGCCAACACCGACGTCGATCCCGCGAGGGAGCAGCGCAACCTCACGCTCTTCGAGGAGGCCCGGGTGGCCGGCATCCTCATCGCCCCGACGCCGTGGATGCCGTCCCGGCTCCCCGCGGTGCGGAGCACTCCCCTCGTCTACGTCAATGCGCCGCCGGCGGATGCCTCGCACTCGGGCGTGGTCGTCGACGAGCGTCGCGGCGGCGAGCTCGCGGCACGGCACCTCATGGAGCTGGGCCGCACGCGGTTGCTGTTCGTGGGCGGCCCCTTCCTCCTCGATGCCGTCGCCGAACGACGCGAGGGCGCGCGCAGGGCCGTGGAAGCGGCATCCGGCGTCTCGCTCGACACGCTCGAGACGCGGGGCCTCAACATCCCCCACGGACGCCAGGCCGCCCGCGAGATCCTCGCTGAGGGCGCCGGTCGCTACGACGGCATCATCGCCGCCTCCGACCTGCTCGCCATCGGCTGCATCCAGGTGTTCGACGGGCAGCCGGGATTCGAGGTGCCCGCCGACCTGGCCATCACCGGGTACGACGACAACCACTTCGCATCAGAGAGCGCCATCCCGGTCAGCACCATCGCGCAACCCGGCGAGGAGATGGGCCGGGTGGCGGCCCAGCTGCTCATCAACCGCATCACCGAGCCCGAGACCGCGATCCCGCGCACCCTGACCCTCGAGCCGCACCTCATCGCGCGCCGCTCCACGCTCGGCGAGGCGTGGCGCCGCGACTGACCGAGGGTCAGATCTCGGTGTGCCCGAGCTCGGGCGCCGCGAGCAGGCKGATGACCGGGTCGGCCATCGCCTCGAACTCGAGCACCACGACGTCGTTGCGACCGACCCGCGTGACGGGCGACGGCACGATGAGGGTGCGCTGCGGTCCGCGGCGCCAGTAGCGTCCKAGCAGGAAGCCGTTCATCCAGACGAAGCCCTTGCCCCAGTCGAGCGTGTCGAGATAGAGGTCGGCCGGCGCGTCGAGCTCGAACGACCCGCTCGCGAAGTGCGGGCCGGCCGCGGCAGCCGCTCGCCCGTCGGCGCCGGGCTTCGCGCGGAGCCCGATCGCCAGCGCGGGGACGCGGTCGAGGTCGAGCGGACGTGCCGCCCACCCCGTGAGCTCGACGCCGTCGAGGAGCACGCCGCCGATGAGGCCCTTGTGCTCGCCGATGCGGGTGCCGTAGTCGACGCGGCCCTGGTCCTCGACGACGATCGCGAGCTCGCCGCGCGCGTCGGGCAGCACCACCGCGCGCTCGTGCGCGTCGCGGGCGAGCACGCCGATCGGCACGCCGTCGACGAGCACCCACGCGCGGTCGCGCACCTCCTCGCCGATCGTGAGGGTCCCGCGGCCTCCGCGGTCGAGCCGGGTCGTGAACAC
>NZ_JBFUCL010000187.1:0-7471 GCF_056405255.1 Agromyces sp. P1_H4
GCCGCATCCCATCCCGGGATGCCGCGAATCGTGACCACTCGTGTCACGCCGGCGGCGGGTCGAACTGCAAAGGGCGCCGCCGCGGAGATCCGCAGCGGCGCCCTCGGCGCATCAGCCGGCTACCAGAGGATCAGCGGCACCGGGAACGAGCCCGAGTCCGCGAAGCCCTCGCCACCGTCGAACGACGCCCGGATGACGTGCACGCCCGCCGACAGCTTCGGCAGCTTCACCGAGAAGCGGCCGCGGTCCTTCGCCGTGAGCTCCACGGTGGCGAGCACCTTCGAGCCGTCGGTGATGGTGACCGTGCCCACTGGCTTCGACCCGTCGGCGGCGAGCACCGCGCCGACGTAGTGCACCGCCGAGCCCGCCTTGGCGAGCAGCTTGTTCGGCGCGCCGACCGTGAACGTGGCGACCGCGGGCGGCGCCTGCTCGTCGACCAGCACCGCGACCGAACGTGCCGGCACGGTGACCGAGCCGCTCGCGGCATCCCACGTCGTGCTCTTCACGACCGCGTCGGAGCCGTTCGCCTGCGCCTCGGTGAGGGCGAAGTCGCGGCCTGCGAGTCCGTCGACCTGCTCGGTGATCGCCTCGGGCGACGAGTTGAACACCACGAGGGCGCCGTCGAGCTCGGGGTCGACGTCGTCGCCCACCAGGTCGTCGATCTTCATCACGATGAGGCCGGGCGTGGCGCCGGGGCCGCTGTTCGGGAAGCTCACCTTCTCGTCGATGAGCTCCGCCGAGCCGAGCTGCAGCAGGTCGACCTCGTCACGCACCCGCAGCAGGTCGAGGGCGGATGCCTCGGCCGTCGCGATGTCGGCCGCGGCCGGCTTGAGCGCCGGGTTCGCGAGCAGCGGCTCCATGATGGGCCACTTCTCACCGTTGTCGGCCTCGTTCGGCAGGCCCGACCCGAAGGTCGACTCCTGGCCGGTCCAGTCGATGCGGTTGAACCAGTCGCCCGAGTTGTAGCTGTTGCGGTCGAGGGACTTCGAGCGCAGCAGCTCCGTGCCGGCGTGCCAGAACGACGGCGACTGCGACAGGGTGACCGTGGCGAGCTCGAGGGTGTTCATGCGCACCCGGTCGGCCATCGACGTGTCCGTCGGCAGCTTGAACACCGAGAGGTCGTAGAGCGTCTCGTTGTCGTGCGCGTCGACGTAGTTGATGACCTCGTCGGGCTGGTCGGCGTAGCCGGCCGGCGAACCCCGGTAGTCGAGCTCGTCACCGCGCACGGTCTCGCCCGCGGCATCCGTCAGCTTGTAGCCGCGGAGGTTGCCGGCGAGGCCCAGCTTCACGAGGTCGGTCTGGTGCCCGAGGTCGGCGAGCTGGTCGGCCTGCGACGGCGTGCCCGGCTGCCCGTTCGGGTCGGTGCCGAGGCCCGTGCCGTAGCCCTGGATGAACGTCGACGAGCCGTCGACCGGGCTGCCGCCGTGCACGGCGTCGCGCAGCCGGTCGTTGAACGTGCCGATGCCGGTGCCCCCGAGCTGGCCTTGCGTGGCCTGCTCGAACAGCGCGTTGTTGGCGACCTCGCCGAAGTTCCAGCCCTCGCCGTAGAGGTAGATCGCCTTCCCGTCGACGCCGTCTGCGGCGAGCGTGAGCTCGTCGAGCGCGGCGCGGATCGCGAGCATGTTCTCCTTCGAGTGGTGGCCCATGAGGTCGAAGCGGAAGCCGTCGACCTTGTACTCCTTGGCCCACAGCACCACGGAGTCGACCATGAGCTTCTCGGCGACCTCGTGCTCGGTGGCGATGTTCTGGCAGCAGGTCGAGGTCTCGACGTTGCCCACCTTGTTGAGCCGCTGGTAGTAGCCGGGCACGATCCTGTCGAGCACCGACTTCTCGCCCTGTCCGGATGCCGCGGCGTGGTTGTACACCTCGTCGAGCACGACCTGCAGGCCGGTGGCGTGCAGCGCGCCGACCATCTCGCGGAACTCCTCGACGCGGGCGCCACCGTTCGCGTCCACCGCGTAGGAGCCCTCGGGCGCCTGGAAGTGGAACGGGTCGTAGCCCCAGTTGAAGCCGTCGAGGTCGCGGATCGACTCGAGGCAGGCCTGCTGCTCGGTCGACGCCGGACCGTACGACGCGAGGTCGCACGCGGGGGTCGCCTGCGCGGCCCGGTTCTCCTCGATCGTGGCGATGTCGAACGTCGGCAGCAAGTGCACGGTGTTGATGCCCGCGTCGGCGAGCTGCTTCAGCTGCGCGGTGCCCGCCGAGTCGCGGGTGAAGGCGCGGTACGTGCCGCGCTCCTCCGCCGGCACCGTCTCGTCGGTGATGGAGAAGTCGCGCACGTGCAGCTCGTAGATCGCACGGTCGACGGGTCGCTCCACGACCGGCGCGGGCGTCTCGGCCCACTGCTTCGGCGCCAGCGCGGCGTCGTCGAGGTCGACGACCACCGTTCGCGCCGAGTTGGTGGTGAGGGCCACGGAGTAGGGGTCGGTGACCGAGTTCGTCTCGATGGCACGGGTCGTCGGCGCGTACACGTCGACCGACCAGCGGTACTCGTCGCCCACGTCGACGCCGTCGACGCTCCACGTGCCGTCGGCCGGGTCGAACTCGGYCGGCACGAGCACCGGGTCGCCCGCGGCGCCCGACTCCCAGACCTGGGCCGACACGGACTGGGCGGTAGGCGCCCACAGCGTGAGCTCCGCCTCGTCGCCCGCCACGGTCGCGCCGAGCGGCGTGGACGCCAGCGCGTCCGCGTAGAGGTCGTCGAGCACGCCGGGCACCTGCACGCCGGTGAACGCGCTGAGCGCGTCATCCGTCACCTGGGCCACCGCGAGCTGCTCGGTGAGGAGCTGCTGCACGTCGGCGCGGTCGAGGCCCTCGGGGTGCAGGGCCACGTAGCCCTCGAGCGCCGGGAACTTCGCCAGCTGCGCGTCGGAGAGGCCCGCCGGGTCGACCGTGAGCTCGATCGGCTCACCGCCGCCCGTGACCGCACCCTCCGCGACCGCGAGCGCGGCGTCGGCCGAGTGCTCGAGCGTCCACGTCGCGTCCGCAGCGGATGCCCCGCCGAGGAACTCCGCCGGCCACGCGAGCGTGTCCTCGCTCACCCAGTGCGCGCGCGACTCGCCCGTTCCCGCGAGCGGCGGGTCGGTGACGACGATCTCGAGCACGTGCGTCGCGAGCGTGTAGCGGAACTCGACGAGCTTGCCCGCCGTCGCCGTGAACGTGTAGTTCGCGCCGCCCGGTGCGCCGCCGACGCCGTAGTTCTCGTCCCAGCTGCGGTTGTGGGCGACCTTCACCTCGTAGGACCCGTCGTCGAGGTCATCGGTCGCGTAGGTGTAGACGCCGTCCCTGTCGCCGTCCTGCATGAGCGAGGCGAGGCAGTCGGGCTGCCAGTCGCCGGAGCATCCGATCTGCGACTGGAAGTTGCCCGGAAGGGTCACGACGGGGCCCTCGGCCGTCGAGGAGACGACCTTCGTGTCGGGGTTCCAGAAGAACGTGATCGGTCCGCCGGCGTGCGTGTAGGCGACGTTGCCGCCGTTCGGCTCGCCGTTCGCCCCGTAGTTGAGGTCCCAGCTGCCGTTGAGCGCGACCTTGTACTCGTAGTCGCCCTCGGGCAGGTCGAAGGTGCCGGCGTAGATGCCGTCGGCGCGGAGCGTGAGCTTCGCGGCCTCGCAGCCTGGGGTCCAGTCGCCGGGGCAGCCCATCTCGGAGTTGTGCGAGCCGGGCACCGTGACCAGGTCGATCGGCTGCTCGGGCTCCTCCTCCTCGACGAGGTTCACGGCATTGCCGACCGAGGCGTACGTGCTCGCCGCCGAGCGGTGGCCCGCGGCATCCGTCGACACCGCGCGGTACTCGAGCAGCGTGCCGTTCGCGAGGCCGGCCGTGTCGTGGAAGACGCGGGGGCTCGTGTCCTCGGCGGTGCCGAGCGCGTGCCACTCGTCGGAGCCGGCCACGCGCCAGGCGAAGCTCGTCTCCTGCCAGGTCGCGTCGTCGACGTCGGCGACGACCGGGGCGATGCCCGTGACCCCGGCGCCCGCAGCGGGGGTCGAGACCGAGATGGCGGATGCCGCGTCGGGCGCGCTGACCGTGCGGTCGGCCTTCAGCACCACGGTGCCGAGCGCCGGCACGGTGACGGATGCCACGCCGTCGGCGTTCGCGGTGACGGGCGAGGCGTCGCCGTAGAGCACCTCGAACGCGCCGTCCTTCGTCAGGGTGGGCACGTCGACCGTCTTCGCGACGTTCGAGTTGTTCGACGCGACCAGGTACTCGACCTTCTCGGTGCGGTCGACCCGCGAGAACGCGTAGACGCCCGCGCCGTTGTCGACGTAGCGCTCGATCTGGGCGCCGGTGGACAGCGCCGGGTTGGTCGCRCGCAGGTCGGCGAGCGCCGCGATGTGCTCGTACATCGGCGCGTCGGTCGCGAGGTGCGCGCCCGCGCCGAACGTCTCGCCCGTGACGAGCGGCTGGTTCTGGTACTCGGCGACCTGGGTCGGGAAGAGGGTCTGGCGCGCGCTCTGGTCGCCGCCCGTGCCCGCGAAGCCCTGCTCGTCGCCGTAGTAGACGACGGGCTGGCCGCGCGTGAGGAAGAGCAGCTCGTGGGCGAGCTCGTCACGCTGCAGCGGGGCATCCGTGCCCTGCAGGAAGTAGCCGACGCGCCCCATGTCGTGGTTGCCGAGGAAGGTCGGCAGGGCCGTCGCAGACGAGTCGGGCGTCGTGTAGTAGTCGTCGCCCGCGAAGAGGGACTGCAGGTTCTTCGCCGAGTTGCCGGCCGCGAAGCTCACGGCCTGCGACTGGAAGGTGAAGTCGAGCACCGAGTTCATGTCGGTCTTGCGCACGTAAGGGCTGAGCTTCTGCGGGTCGGCGTCGTAGACCTCGCCGAACATGAAGAAGTCGGGCTTGCCGTGGTCGTGCGCGTAGTCGAGCACCTGCGTCGACCACTGCTCCCAGAACTCGAAGTTCACGTGCTTGGCGGTGTCGATGCGGAAGCCGTCGATGCCGAGGTCGATCCAGTCGTCGTACACGTCGACGAAGCCGTTGACGACGGTGGGGTGCTCGGTCATCAGGTCGTCGAGGCCGACGAAGTCGCCGAACGTGACCGACTCGCCCTCCCACGTGGAGTCGCCGCGGTTGTGGTACAGCGTCGGGTCGTTGAGCCAGGCGGGCACCTTGAGGTCGGCGTCCTCGGGCGTCACCGTCGGCGTGTACGGGAAGCTCGTGTCGGCGTCGAGCGCGGGGAAGGCCGGGTCGCCGGCGCCGGCGTAGTCGCCCGGCGTGAAGGCGTTGCCGTCGGCGTCGCGGTAGGGGCTCGTCGCCTGGTCGATGTAGGAGTGCTGGCCCTCCTCGTAGTCGATGACGTCGGCCGTGTGGTTCGTGATGATGTCGAAGTAGACCTTGATGCCCTTGGCGTGCGCCTCAGCGATGAGCGCCTCGAGCTCGGCGTTCGTGCCGAGGTGCGGGTCGATCTGGGTGAAGTCGGTGACCCAGTAGCCGTGGTAGCCGGCGCTCGCGTCGGCGCCCTCGCCCTGCACCGGGCGGTTCTTGAAGCTCGGCGTGAGCCAGAGGGCCGTCGTGCCGAGTCCGTCGATGTAGTCGAGCTGCGACCGCAGGCCGGCGAGATCGCCGCCGTTGTAGAAGCCCTTCGCGGTCGGGTCGTATCCGGTGGTGAGCCGGTCGCCCGTGAGGCCGCCCTGGTCGTTCGCGGCGTCGCCGTTCTGGAAGCGGTCGGTCATGACGAAGTACAACTGCTCGTCGCTGCCGGGCTGGCGCACGGGGGCGGCGACCAGATCGGCGTCGGCTGCCTCGTCGTAGGCGCCGCGCAGGCCGGTGGCCTCGAGGCCCACGCGCTTCAGGGTGTCGTCGAACACCACCCGCACCGGGGTGTCGCCCTCGACCGTCAGCGGGATGTTGTCGTTGCCGCCGTTCAGGCCGTAGGACTCGTCCCAGGCGTCGTTCACGGCGACCTTGTACTCGTAGGAGCCGGCCGGGATCGTGAACTCGGCGGCGTACACCCCGGGCGTGCCGGTCGGGATGAGCTCCGTCTCGGCGCAGTCGGGCTTCCAGTCGTCGGCGCAGCCGAGCTCCGACTGCAGGCTGCCCACGAGGGCGAACGTGCGGGGCTCCTCGGCCGCGGCCGCGAGGCCCGGTACGAAGACGATGGCGGATGCCGCGAGGGCCCCCGTGACTGCTGCAGCGAACCAACCGCGGGCGCGCACCCGTTGCGTCATCCTTGACTCCCGATTCCCGGCACGACCGCGTGCCACCGACTTGGAGCCGACCGTAGCAGCGCGGCACGCGTTAATGCAAGCGCTTGCACTATCGAGAGGCTCCGGATGCCGCTGTCGGCCGCATCCCCGTCATCTCACGCGTCTTCGCGGGCCTGCCGGTGGAAACGCTCTCAACCTCTGGCCCTCGTTCGCGGGACGCGTCGGCGCGGGGCTCGCCGGTGGAGCGCAGCCCTCAGAGCAGGCGCCCGAGCGCCACCGCCCGGAACCGCTCCTCGCGCAGCTGGGCGGCGACGAGCCGCCGCTCGTGCAGTTCGGCGAGCTCGTCGCGGGTGGGTGCGGCGTGGCGCTGCTCGGCGCTGCGGCTCCACGCGAGGAGCGCGAGGCCGCTGCGACGCGAGATGCGCCGGAGCAACGTGTCGCGTCCGGCGGGGCGGACGATGCCTGCGGTGCCGATGACTGCGGTGTTCATGATGACCCCTCGATCCGTTGGTCGCGGCCCGGTCCCGGGCACATTCCAGTTCTACGGCGAGGAGGTGGGCCGGCTCGTCGGCGACGACTACCGAGATCGGCTGCGGCGGCTACCGAGATCTTCCGGCGCGTGCTGCGATCAGGCCGAGAGGAGGCCGAGTTCGCGGGCCGCGCGCACGGCGTCCTGCCGGCTCTGCACGCCGAGCTTCGCCAGCACCGCGGCGACGTGGCTGTCCACCGTGCGCACCGAGACGACGAGCCGGTCGGCGATCTCCGCGTTCGTGAGGCCTTCGGCGAGGAGCTCGAGCACCCCGACCTGGCGATCGGTCAGTCCCTCGGGGTTGCGCCGGGTCACGCTCGAGGGTCCACGCGGAATGCTCCGCACGCCGCGGGCTCGGAGGTCGGCGCGCACCCGGCGGGCGAGCGGCGCCGCGCCCAGACGGTCGAGGATCACGAGCGCGTCGAGGAGGTCGGCCTCGTCGGGGCTCTCGGCGAGCGCCGCGGCCTCGTGGTACGGGGCGCCGGCCTCGTGCCACAGGTCGGCCGCGCGGCGCCAGTCGCCGCGTGCCTGCACGGCGAACGGGTGTCCGTCGTCGGGCGACACCTCCACCTCGTCGCCCGCGCGCCGCAGCAGGTACGCCAGCTCGGCCCGGAGCGCGCTGGCGTTCCGGCGGTCGGCCTCGTCGAACTCGGGACGGGCGATCGCGCGGGCGGCCGCCGCATCACCGCGGAGCAGGGCCGCCTCGGCCCGCGCGGCCGCCACGGGCCCGCGACGCTGCAGCTCGGCCAGTTCGTCGGCGAGCCGCCGCGCCTCGTCGAGTGCCACGTCGGCGCCCTCGTCG
>NZ_JBFUCL010000188.1:0-7401 GCF_056405255.1 Agromyces sp. P1_H4
CGTCGCGTCCGTCGTCGAGCGGCGTGAGGTCGACGTCGTCGCGGTACTCGACCACGAACGGGATCTCCTCGTCCTCGGCGGTTGCGGGGTCATCCACGCCGAAGTGGTCGGCCTGGCGGTCGACGGCGTACGGCGCCATGGCGGGCGCGTCGGTGAAGTCCTTGTCGTTGTCGGCATCGACCCAGATCATGTGGGTCGATGGCTCGTAGAGCACCCCGAAGGCGTCCCAGACGTCGCCGTTGCGGTTGAGGTCGCCCCCGAAGTCGCTGCCCGACGTCGAGTACTCGTAGAAGTAGCCGAAGCGGAAGTCACCCGCGGGTGCGGTCCATTCCTCGCCACCGGAGCGGAACGACGGTCCGCTCTTCACGGTCGTCATCTCGACCCACGTGCCGTCGTTGTCCTGGATCGGGTCGGTCGCGGTGACCCAGTCGATGACCTTGGGCTTGCCGTCGCTCGTCGTCTGCAGCGCCGGATGCCCGACGTCGACGCCGGTGTCCAGCACGCCGACGACGGTGCCGCGCCCGTCCCACTCGGGGTGCGCGTCGACGAATGCCGTGGCGCCGGTCTCGGCGATGGGCAGGTAGGGGTTGGCGGCGGGGGTGCTCGCGTCAGGGGCGCCGGGTCCGGCGTCGAGCAGGCTCGACGCGGGAGCGACGCCCCCTCCGAGGCCCGGCGTCGGCACCTGATACGTGCGGTTCAGGTCGATCGCCTTCACGTCGGACCGCCCGGCCAGGTCGGAGACGCGGTCGGTCGGCACGGTGGCCCGCACGTACCCGAGCTTCTCGGTCACCGACCCGACGGTGCCGCCCGCCTTGCGCACGGCCGCGACGACGTCGTCGGACGCCCCCTTGCGCGCGAGGATCATGACGGTGACGGTGTCCGTCTTCTCGACCTGGGCCTCCTGCAGCAGCCGGGTGTCGGCCTGGCCGAGCTTGTCGGCGGCATCGTCGGAGGACCCGGTGGAGTCGAGCGGGTGGAAGCCGGGATCCGCCGCGGGCTCGTAGAGCTCGGGATCGCCGGTCGCGAGGGAAGCGATCCCGGCGGATCCGTCGCGGGGGCCTGCGACACCCGGACGACCCTCCGCGAWCGGTCCGTTCGGGTCGGGGGTCGCCGAGGAGCCCGGATCGGGTGGCGCGGTCGGCGACGCGGCGGCCGTTCCGATCGGCGCCATCATCATGGCGGCGGAGATCAGTGCCGCTGATGCGGCCCCGACCAGCTTCCTGCGTGTGCTCATCGTGCTCCTCGACACTGGGAGAGCACCGGCGCTCATGCCGAGCACCGGTGTGAGTGCGGAGTGGTGGCTGCAGGCCCCGAGGCTCCTCGAACTCGGGTCGAATCTCCCAGTGCCCCCGTTCTGGGGTCAATCAACCGCCGTGGCGAATGGGCGTCATGGCGTGAATCCGCCCGCCGCCGCCGCTCACCCGAGTCGATCAGAAGTCGTGCAGGTTCCCCTGGATGCCGCCGCTCCCGTACTCCCGGCGCAGCACGCCGCGCCGGCGCAGGATCGGCACGAGCTCGTCGAGGTACCGGTGCACCGTGACCGGGTGCAGGTCGCCCGAGAAGATGAAGCCGTCGTTGTCGGCCTCCTCGCCGAACTCCTCGATGAAGTCGGCGACCTGTTCGGCCGTGCCCACGAAGCCGGCGTGGTCGACGATGCGTCCCTTGCGGGCCTTCGCGACGAGCAGCTCGCGCAGCGTGGCATCCGCGAAGGTCGGTGCGGTCTTGCCGAGCAGGCCCTTGATCGTGCCCTGCGAGACGTGGTCGCCGAAGATCGACGGGTCGAGCGGCCGGTCGAGCGGCAGCCCGGTGAGGTCGGTCTCGAGGTCGCTCGACTGGCCCTCGAGGATCGCGGCGAGCGTCGCGTCCGACGGATCGAGGGACGCACGCACCACGCGGTCGACCTCCTCCTCGCTCGACACGATCTCGGGCTTGAACACGAACAGGGTCTTCACGGCGTTCGCCGCGCGCCCGTGCGCGACCGCGGCGTCGATGATCTTCTGCCGGTACGCGCGCACGACGTCGAGGTCGAGCGGCGCGTACGCGAGCTGCACGTCCGAGTGGGTGCCGGCGAACGCGAGTCCCTTGGGCGAGCCGCCGGGGGAGACGATCGCCGGGTCGCCCTCGGTGAACGGGATCGCGTTGAGCGGTCCCGTCACGTCGAAGTACTCGCCCTCGAAGCGGGTCTCGCGGATCTTCGAGCCGTCGGCGAAGCGGCCGGTCGCGGCATCCGCCACGAGGGCGCCGTCATCCCAGCTGTGCCAGAGGCCGCGCACCGCGGCGAGCCACTCGCTCGCGCGGTCGTACGCCTGGTCGTGCGTCACGGGCGGCGTGCCCGTGTGGCGCGTGCTCGAGACATCCGTCACCACGTTGATGCCCACGCGGTGCCCGCTCAGGTGGTGCAGCGAGGCGAACTGCCGGGCGGCGAGGTACGGCGGCCAGATGCCGGCGTTCACCGTGGGGGCGATGCCGAGGTGCTCGGTCGCCGCGAGCAGGTAGGGCGTCAGTGCGACCGGGTCGTGCTTCGGCCCGCCGTATGCCTTGCGGACGCGCAACTCGACGGTGTCGGGCGTGCCGATCGAGGGGCCGTCCTCGATGATCAGGAGGTCGAGGCCCGCCTGCTCGAGTTCGCGCACCGACTGCTGGTAGAGCTTCGGCTCGGTCCAGCGGTAGTCCCAGTCCCAGTGCGGGTGCCCCCAGGCCTGCGGCCCGAAGCCCCGTGAGAAGAACCATCCGAAGTGCTGCGGCCGGGTCATCGTGCGCTCCCTTCGAGCACGGCGCGGGATGCGGCATCCGTCGCGAGGTCGGAGACCGACGATGCACGGACGGGCGATGCGGTGACGGATGCCGCGACCGCGCGCAGCGCCGCGAACCCGCGTTCGAGGTCCCGCACGAGGTCCTCCGGCTCCTCGAGCCCGATCGACAGCCGCAGCAGGCCCGACGAGATGCGCCCCTTGGCCCGCGTGCAGGCGTCCAGGTGCGCGTGGGTCGTCGTCGCCGGGTGGAGGATGAGCGACCGCGTGTCGCCGATGTGGCTCATGCGGCTGAACAGCTCGACGGCGTCGTAGAAGGGCGCGACCGATGCCTCGCCGCCGGCCAGCACGAACGACAGCACCGCGCCCTGCCCGCGCGGCAGGTAGCGCTGCGCGAGCTCGTACGACGGGCTGGAGCGGAGGCCGGGGTAGTTGACGCCCAGCACCTCGGGCTGCTCCTCCAGCCAGGCGGCGATCGCGGCGGCCGTGGATGACTGGCGCTGCACGCGCAGCGACAGCGTCTCGACGCCCTGCTGGATGAGGAACGCGTTGAACGGCGAGAGCACCGGCCCGAATAGCGCGGCCGTGACGCCGCGGAGGTAGGCGGTGTAGGCGCCGTCGCCGTGGACGGCGAGGTAGCTGCGACCCTGCAGCCCGGTGTCGGGCAGGTGCAGGTGCGGGAAGGCATCGGGACGCGCCGACCAGTCGAACGTGCCTGCGTCGACGATCACGCCGCCCAGCGCCGCACCGTGGCCCGAGAGGAACTTGCTCGCCGAGTGCACCACGAGGTCGGCGCCGTGCTCGATGGGCCGCACGAGGTAGGGCGTCGCGAGCGTGTTGTCGACGAGGAACGGCACGCCGGCCGCCTGGGCCACCCCCGCGACGCCCCGCAGGTCGATGACCTCGCCGGTGGGGTTCGCGATCGACTCGGCGTAGATCGCCCGCGTGTTCGGGCGGATGCGGCGGCGCCACTCGTCGAGGTCGGCCGGGTCGTCGACGAACTCGACCTCGATGCCGAAGCGCCCGAAGCCCTGGGTGAAGAGGCTCCGCGTGCCCGAGTAGACGGTCTGCGCCGACAGCACGTGGTCGCCGGCCTGGGCGATGCCGAGCACGGCCACGGTCAGCGCCGCMTGCCCGCTCGCGAGCACGACCGCGTCGCGCCCGCCCTCGATCGCGGCGAGCCGGCGCTCGAGCGCGGCGTTCGACGGGTTGCCTGCCCGCGTGTAGACGTAGCCGCCGTCGTCGCCGGCGAAGCGCTCGCGGGCGTGCGCGAAGTCGTCGAAGCGGAATCCGGCGCTCAGGTAGATCGGCATGATGCGCGCGCCGAAGGTCGCGTCGGCGTGCTCGCCGGCGTGCACCTGCTGGGTGGCGAAGCCCTCGTGGGCGAGCGCCGCGTCGGCGAAGGGGTCGTGCGCATCGGGCTCAGACATGCGGCCCATCCTGAGCGCGCCGGGGCATCCGGGCAATCGCGGCTCGACGCGTGGGGTCACCCGCGGTCACATCGTGACGCCGCATGTCCGCGTGTTGCGGCATCCGTCGCCGCCGGATCGGCGCCCGCCTATCGTGGCGACCCATTCGCGGCGTGCGCGGGCGCCGGCCGAGGCCGCACCGCGACGACCGCCACACGACCCTCGATCGGAGGCATCATGACCGACCTGTTGCACTGGTACGCCCGCATCCACGGCCCCCGGGCGCTCCGCATCGTCGAGGCGGCGCGCGCCGGTGCGCTCGACGGCGAGCGAGCGGATGYCGCGTCCGCGGGGCCCGAACGTGACACGGTGTTGCGATCGGTGGCGAATGGTGACGACACCGCTGGCGAAGTGCTCGCGGGAGCGTGACAGTGGCGACATGAAGATCACCGATGCAGCCGCCGCCACCACCGATGGCACCGCCACCGACACCGCCACCCTCGACCGCGYCGCGTTCGCCCGCGAGTGGGAGGAGTGGCACCGCGACCACGAGGCGCGCCGCGCCGACCCGCACGGCTTCCTGGCCGTGACCGCGATCCACTGGCTCGACGAGACGCCGCAGCACTTCGACGACGTGCCGGGCACCTGGTCCACCGATGCCGCGGCGGGGCCGGTCGTCGACCTCGCCCCGGGTGAGTCGCTCGAGGCGGCCGACGGCACCCGCCTCGAGGGTCGCCACGCCTTCGGCCCCATCGCCGAGCGCGGCGGCGTCGTGGTGCGCGCGGGCGAGCTCGCGATCGAGGTCGCCCGCCGCGGCGGCCGGGACATCGTGCGTCCCCGCGACCCGGGGCACCCCTACCWCGCCCGCTTCACGGGCACGCCCACCTACCTGCCCAACCCGCGTTGGATCGCGCGCGGCCGGCTCATTCGCGCAGAGGCGCCCCGCGAGGTCACCGTCGGTTCGGCCGCCGAGGGCCTCCAGCACGTCTACGAGGTGCCGGGCGAGGTCGAGTTCGAGCTGCGCGGCGAGACCTTCCGCCTCACCGCGTTCAACGGCCATGCGCCCGGCACGCTGCAGGTGCTCTTCACGGATGCCACGAGCGGACTGACCACGTATGCCGCGAATCGCTCGCTCGAGATCGAGGCTCCCGACGCCGACGGCTCGGTCGTGCTCGACTTCAACCGCGCGGTCAACCTGCCCTGCGCGTACACCGACCACGCCACCTGCCCGCTGCCGCCCGCCGGGAACCGGCTGCCGGTCGGCATCGAGGCGGGGGAGAAGACGCCCGTCGAGCGCAACGTCGCCTGACCGGCGCCGCCCTGCCCCGCAGCATCCGACCGCCATCGACGCGCCAGAACCGGAGAACCCATGCGCTTCCAGATCCTCGACATCGTCCCCTACGTGCAGAACCCGGTCACCGGGCGGCTCGTGAGCCCGGCCGAGCGGCTCGACCAGACCGTGGAGTTCGCCCGCCGGGCCGAGCGGCTCGGCTTCGACGCCTTCGCGGTGGGCGAGCGGCACGCGGGGCATTTCCTCTCGTCGTCGCCGACCGTGCTGCTCGGCGCCATCGCCGCGGTCACCTCGACGATCCGCCTGCAGACGGGGGTGACCGTGCTGTCGGTCCTCGACCCGGTGCGCGTGGCCGAGGACTATGCCACCATCGACCAGCTCTCGCGCGGCCGGCTCGAGCTCACGATCGGCAAGGGCAACGAGGCGGCGCAGTTCCCCCTGTTCGGGCTGGCGATCGACGACCAGTGGGAGCTGCTCGCCGACCGCTACGCACTGCTCCGCAGGCTCTGGCGGGAGACCGACGTCGACTGGGAGGCGACGCCGTACACGCGCGCACAGCGGGGCACCACGACGCTGCCGCGCCCGTACGCCGGGGCGCCGCGGGTGTGGCACGGATCGGCGACCACGCTCGCATCTGCGGCGCTCGCAGCACGCTGGGGAGACCCGCTGTTCAGCGCGAACGCGATCCAGCCGCTCCGCAACTACGCGGTGCTCGTGCAGCACTACCGCGACGAGCGCGCACGCCACGGGCACGACCCGCGGTTCGCCTACGTGGGGGCCGGCGCCGGCGCGCTGTTCATCGCCGACACCACGCAGCAGGCACGGGAGCTCTACGGGCCGGTCTACGAGGCGCTCGTCGCCGCGACGAACGTGCCGGGCAACAACTCCCCGTTCCGCGACATYGACCACGCCATCGCCGAGGGTCCAGCGCTCGTCGGCAGCCCGCAGCAGGTCATCGACAAGATCGGCCGCTTCCACGAGGCGCTCGGGCACGACCTGCAGTCGATCAGCCTGCCCACGACCCTGCCGGTCGAGCAGCAGGTCGAGCTCGTCGAGCGCTTCGCCGTCGAGGTCGCCCCGGTCGCGCGGCGGGAGTTCCCGAGCACGCTCTGGGGACCGGGCGATCCCTATGCGCTGCGTCCAGCCGTGAGCGGCGGGGTCGAGGCGGATGCCGCCGCGGCCGTGGAGTCGGCGACCGCGCCGCTCGACCGCCTGGCCGGGGCATCCGAGGCGACCCGGTGACCGGTCCGTCAGGCGTCGCCCGTAGGATCGTGGATCGATGAGCGAGAGCCAGCAGCCGCGCGGTGCGGCATCCGACCCGACTGACGGGCTCGTCGTGCGCCTCGTGCAGCCCGACGAGTACGACGAGGTCGCCGCCCTGTCACTGCGAGCGTACGAGCTCGAGTACGACATCTCGGCCGAGTACCGCGCCTCGATCCTCGCCGTCGCCGAGCGCGCCGCCGAGCACGAGGTGTGGGTCGCCGCGGATGCCGCGTCGGGCGCGCTGCTCGGCGCGGTGGCCACGCCCCGGCCCGGCCGCACGATCTCGCCGCTCGCGCGACCCGGCGAGCTCGACTTCCGGCTCCTCGCCGTCGACCCGTCGGCGCGCGGACGGGGCGTGGGGGCGCGGCTCACCCGGCACGTGATCGAGCTGGCCAGGCAGCGCCGACTCGACCGCGTGGTCATGAACAGCGGCCCGCAGATGGTCGGCGCGCATGCGCTCTACGGGAAGCTGGGCTTCACCCGGCTGTACGATCGCGAGCGCGAGATCGTCGACGGCGGCCGCCGGTTCCGGCTGCTCGCGTTCACGATCGACGTGGATGCCGCGGCCGACGCCCCGAGTCACGACGACGAGCTCGGCATCGCCTCGTGACCGCACCCGACACCGACGTCGTCGTCATCGGCGGGGGAGCGATGGGCTCCTCCGCGGCGTGGAACCTCGCGCGCCGCG
>NZ_JBFUCL010000189.1:0-7384 GCF_056405255.1 Agromyces sp. P1_H4
GCATGACCAGGATGTCGAGCGCGAGCGTCACGAACGTGGTCTGCAGCGTGATCTCCTGGTCGCCGACCCACCAGGTCACGAACGACGAGCTGATGCTGATGGTCGAGATCACCATGACCACGATGCGCGGCCAGTTGAGGCCGAGCCACGTCAGCACGCCGAGCACGAGGTCGATGAGCAGCACGACGCCGATCAGGATGACGGTGAACGTGTAGACGGCCTGCGATGTCGCCGCGAACGCGTCGCCGGTGATCGGGTCGCCGACCTCGTCGACCGCCTCGGTGAAGACCTGGTCCCACTGGAGGGAGAGCGCGCCCAGCCAGACGGCACCCGCCAGCACCCGCAGCAGCACGAGTGCCGCGCCGACGGTGGTCGAGATGGGCCGGCGCATGACGGGCGGACCCGCGACTGGCGCGACGAGCGCGGCCGGCGGCTCGAACGCCGGGCGCTTCTCGACGGCGGTCATGCGTCACCGCCTGCTGCGAGCGCGGATGCCCCGGCCGCGGCATCCGGAACCGACGCGTCCGTCGCGGCATCCCGAACCGACACCGCCGCCGCGGCATCCGCCACCGGGACACCGCGCACGTCGATCACCGGCAGGTCGCCATCGGTGATGATCGAGTCGCCCCCTCCGTTGCGGGAGTGGTAGCCGGTCGCGAAGTCGCGCAGCACCTCGACGCGCACGGCGGGGTGCGCGTCGCGCACCGTGGTGACGATGTGGTCGCGTTCGACGTCGGTGTCGGCGTCGATCTTGTGCGTGACCTGCAGGGTGAAGAGCGAAAAGCCGACGGCGCGGTCGAACGTGCCCGCGGCGAGCCAGTCGACGCGGGATCCCCCGGGAAGCAGCCAGCCGTCGGGGCAGCGCCAGAAGCGCACGTGGTGCCGCTTCGCCGGATTGCCGGCCACCTCCTGCTGGTACGCGGAGTCCTGCTGGCGCCCGAACAGGAAGAGCGGGCTCACCGGCGCCTCGTCGTAGCTGCGCCGGGTCACGGTGGACGTGACGATGCGCCAGCTGGAGCCGAGGGTCACCTCGTCGGCGCGGGTCCATCCGGCGGCGAGCATCGCGGCGTGCAGCTGTGCCTCGTCGCCGAGCACCGCGAGGTTCACGGGGTCGCCGAGGAGTCCGTCGCTCGTGCGGGCGCGACCGATGAAGTAGTCGGGCACGTAGATGGTGGTGAGGATGCGGTGCAGCCGTGGCAGCACGAGGTAGGCGAGCAGCGCCCAGAACAGCACGAAGCCGAGGATGCCCCACCAGCCGAACGAGAACGACTCGGTGAACAGCAGGTAGGCGAGCCAGATGGCCGCGAGCCCGGCGAAGACGAAGAAGAAGCCGTCGAGCAGCGCGCTGAACGAGAACCCGCGCCGTGGCGCCTCGCCTGCCGCACCGGATGCCTCGGCGCCCACCCCGCCCATGACTGCATGCTAGTCCGCGGGACCACGCCGACGGCCGCTCGTGCCACCGCCCCGCCGTGATTAGGCTGCCCGCATGGCCTACGACGTCGCGCGCATCCGTTCGCTGTTCCCCTCGCTCGAGAGCGGGTGGGCGCACTTCGACGGTCCGGGCGGCACGCAGACGCCGCGCGCGGTCGGCGACGCCGTGGCATCCGTGCTCACCGGGCCGCTCTCGAATCGCGGCACGATCGGCGAGTCGGAGGAGCGCGCCGAGGCCGCGGTGCACCGGTTCCGGCTGGCGATGGCCGACCTGCTCGACGCGCACCCCCGCGGCATCGTGCACGGCCGCAGCGCGACGCAGCTGACCTACGACTTCTCGCGGCATCTCTCACGCGAGTGGGGTCCCGGCGATGAGGTGGTGGTCACCCGCCTCGACCACGACGCGAACGTGCGGCCGTGGGTGCAGGCGGCCGAGCACGCGGGGGCGACGGTGCGCTGGGTCGACTTCGACCCCGACACCGCAGAGCTGTCGACGGATGCCGCGGCCGCGGCGCTCTCGGAGCGCACCCGCGTCGTCGCGGTGACGGGGGCGTCGAACCTGCTGGGCACGAAGCCCGACGTCGCCGGGATCGCCGCCGCGGCGCACGACGCCGGCGCGCTCGTGTTCGTCGACGGCGTGCACCTCACCGCGCACGAGCTGCCGGCGGTCGGTGCACTGGGCGCCGACTTCTACGTGTGCTCGCCCTACAAGTTCCTCGGCCCGCACTGCGGCGTGCTCGCCGCCCGGCCCGAGCTGCTCGAGCGGATCCTGCCCGACAAGCTGCTGCCGGCGACCAACGTGGTGCCCGAGCGGTTCGAGTTCGGCACGCTCCCCTACGAGCTGCTGGCGGGGGTCACGGCCGCCGTCGACGTGCTGGCGGGGCTCGACCCCGACGCGGCCGAGGCGGCGGAGTCGCGGCGGGAGCGCCTCACCGCGTCGTATGCCGCGCTGCACGAGCACGAGGCGCGCCTGCTCGCCCGGCTCGAGGAGGGGCTGGCCGCGCTGCCGGGCGCGTCGATCCGGTCGCGTGCAGCGCGGCGCACGCCGACCCTGCTCGCCACGTTCGAGGGCCGTGCGGCGACCGACCTGACCCGGTCGCTCGCCGAGGGGAAGGTGCTCGCGCCGTCGGGCAACTTCTACGCGCTCGAGGCGTCGCGGCACCTCGGCCTCGGCGATGCGGGCGGCCTGCGCATGGGGCTCGCGCCGTACACCGACGACGCCGACGTGGACCGGTTGCTCGAGGGGCTCGCCTGGGCGCTGCGCTGACGGCCTCCGCCGAGTCGCTGCGCTGACGCCCCGGGTGTCGCGCCGCCGCCCATGTCCGTAGGCTGAACGGATGACCCTCGCCGAGACCGCTGCCGAACTCCGCCGCCTGCACACCGACCCCGAACTGCTGCAGGTGGTCAACGTGTGGGACGTCGTGAGCGCCAAGGCCGTGGCCGCGCTGCACGCCACCCGCGCGATCGCGACGGCCAGTCACTCCATCGCCGCCACGTTCGGGTACCCCGACGGCGAGCAGATCCCCGTCGACCTGATGCTCGACATGGTGGGGCGCATCGCGGCCGCCGTCGACGTTCCCGTCACCGCCGACCTCGAGGCCGGCTACGGCGACCCGGGCGAGACGATCCGCCGCGCGATCGGCCTGGGCGTCGTCGGCGCGAACCTCGAGGACCAGCTGAAGCCCCTCGCCGAGTCCGTCGCCGCCGTCGAGGCCGCCGTGGCCGCCGGCGAGGCCGAGGGCGTGCCGTTCGTGCTCAATGCGCGCACCGACGCGTTCCTCCGCGGTCGCGACCGCGAGCGCGACGCGAACGTCGCCGACGCGATCGAGCGCGGGCGCGCCTACCTCGAGGCCGGCGCCACCTGCGTCTTCGTGCCCGGCAACTTCGGCGAGGACGTCGTCGTCGAGCTCGTCGCCGGGCTCGGCGAGCAGCGGGTCAGCCTCATCGGGCTCCCCGACGTGCCCACGCCCACGCGCCTCCAGGAGCTCGGCGTCGCGCGCCTCTCCTACGGCCCGTACAGCCAGCGCGTCGTGCTCGCCGAGCTGCAGGACCTGGCGAGCTACCTCTACGACGGCGGCGTGCTGCCCGCCGGCATCCGACCGCTCAACTAGCGGCCACTCCGCGAATCCCCCGCCCGACGGATGTCCCGCGCACCGGTCCGTCGCTAGGGTGGCCCTGTGGCGGTTCCCACCGCCCGGGGCCGTGCGGGGGTGCGGCCCACCGCGGCTGCTGACGCCCCCGCACGTGAGGAGAGCGCATGACGAGCGGCATCCCCATCGAGATCTCGGGGCTCAGCAAGCAGTTCGGCCACGTGACCGCGGTCGACGACCTCAGCTTCACCGTGGAGCCCGGCCGCGTCACGGGGTTCCTCGGCCCCAACGGCGCGGGCAAGACCACGACCCTGCGGGTGCTCCTCGGGCTCGTGCGCGCCACGGCCGGCACTGCGACCTTCGGCGGCACCGCGTACCGCGACCTTCCGCGGCCACTCACGACCGTGGGGGCAGCGCTCGACGCGAACTTCCACCCGGGCCGCACGGCCCGCAACCACCTGCGCGTGTACGCCACCGCGGCCGGCATCCCGGGCGACCGCGTGCCGGTGGTGCTCGAGCAGGTCGGCCTCGACGAGTTCGCCGACCGGCGCGTCGGCGGCTACTCGCTCGGCATGCGCCAGCGGCTGTCGCTCGCCTACACGCTGCTCGGTGACCCGGGCGTGTTCGTGCTCGACGAGCCCATCAACGGGCTCGACCCCGAGGGCATCAAGTGGATCCGAGGGTTCCTGCAGGGGCTCGCGCGCGAAGGACGCACGGTGCTCGTGAGCTCCCACCTCCTCAGCGAGGTGCAGCAGAGCGTCGACGACGTGGTGATCATCTCGCGCGGCCGGCTCGTGAAGACCGGCACGCTGTCGAGCCTGGAGCTCGATGCCGCACCGCGCACGATCGTCGACTCCCCCGACCGGCCGAGTCTCGCCGCGGCGCTGGAGCAGGCCGGACTGGCGTTCACGGAGGGACGCAGCGGCTTCATCGTCGACGAGCCCGATCCCGGCCTCGTCGGACACGCGGCCTTCGCCGGCGGCGTCGAGCTCAGCGCCCTGCATCGACTGAAATCCGGACTCGAGGAGTCGTTCCTCACGCTCGTCGGCGAGGAGGTGCACTGATGCGCGCGATCGGCTCGGAGTTCCAGAAGGTCTTCACGACGCGCATGTGGTGGCTGCTCGCCATCCTGCTCGTCGCCTACGTCGCGTTCCTCGCCGGCGGGCTCGGCGCGTTCTTCGGCTGGGCGATCGAGAATCCGGATGTCGCGTCGCGGGCCGGCGGCAGCACGCAGCTGCCGCCCGGGGCCCAGCTCGCTCCGCTGCTCTACAGCTTCGCCTCGTCGGTGGGCTACGTGTTCCCCGTGCTGCTCGGCGCGCTCGCGGTCACCGGGGAGTTCCGGCACAAGACACTGACGCCCACGTTCCTCGCCCAGCCGAACCGCTCCACCGTGCTGGGCGCGAAGTTCGCGTCGGAGCTCGTGCTGGGCGCCGGATTCGGCGTGATCGCGTTCGCCACGTCGGTCGCCGCAGGCGCCGGAGCGCTCGCCCTGTTCGGCCTCGACAGCGGCCTGGGCGACAGCGACACGTGGGCCCTCGTCGGCCGGGGCATCCTCGCGATGGCGCTCTGGGCGACCATCGGMGTCGGGCTCGGCTCGCTCGTGCCGAACCAGGTCGCGGCCATCGTCATCGTGATCGCGTTCACCCAGTTCGTCGAGCCGATCCTGCGCCTGGCGGCGTCGCTCAACGACGTCACGGCGTCGATCGGGCAGTTCCTGCCTGGGGCGGCGAGCGACGCGCTCGTCGGCGCCTCGTTCTACAGCATGGCGTCGGCGGGTGGAACGCAGACGCTGGACTGGTGGCAGGGCGGGCTCGTGCTGCTCGCGATCGGCGTGCTGGCGACGGTCATCGGCGGCGCCACCACCTGGCGACGGGACGTGCAGTAGCGGTGGACCTGGCCGGCCTGCGGGAACTGCGCCTGCGCGTGCAGGGACTGCGCGCGCCGTTCGACGCGTCGGCTCCCGAGGTGGTGCGGCGGTTCGCGGCGGTGCAGGCGCAGGAGTTCGTGCCGGCGCAGTGGGGGCTCGCCGCGCGGGTGCCCGTCGAGCGGCGACCGGATGCCGAATCCGTCGCCGCCGCGCTCGACGCGGGCGAGATCCTCCGCACGCACGTGCTGCGACCGACGTGGCACTTCCTCCACCCCGACGACGCCCGCTGGATCATGGAGCTCTCGGCCGAACGGGTGCACCGCGCCAACGGCACGCACTACCGTCGCACCGGGATCGAGGGCGACGTCGCGGCCCGTGCCCTGGACCTCGTCGCCGCGTCACTGGCGGGCGGGCATCGCACCCGCGCCGAGCTCGCCGCGGCACTCGACGCCGGCGGGATCGAGAGCACGGGCCTCAGCTTCGTCTACGTCATGATGACGGCCGAGCTGGAACGCGTCGCGATCAGCGGGGCGAACGCCGGCAAGCAGCGCACGTACGCCGCCTTCGACGAACGGGTGCCGGCCTCGCCCCCGCGACCGCGCGACGAGGCGCTCGCCGACCTGGCGGCGCGCTTCATCGCCTCGCGGGGCCCGGTCACCGACCGCGACTTCGCGACCTGGTCGGGCTTCACGCTCGGTGACACCCGGCAGGCGTTCGCGGATGCCGCGGACCGGGCCGGCTCCGGCCGCCTCGAGTGGATCGACGTCGAGGGCACGCGGCACGTCGTCGACGCGGCATCCGTCGACGCGGCATCCGTCGGCGCAGCATCCGTCGACGGCGCATCGCCGACGACCGCCGACGGACCCGTGGTCGACCTGCTGCAGGCGTACGACGAGTACATCATGGGCTACGCCGCACCTCGCACCTACCTGCTCCCCGCCGACCGCGACGCGGTGCCCGCGGAGTTCCCCCTGCACGCGCTCATGGTCGACGGCGTCATGGCCGGACGATGGGCGCCGGTCGTGCAGGCGAAGCGCGCGACCGCCAGGGTCGTGCCGTGGCGCGCGTTCTCGGCTCCCGAGGAACGCGCGCTCGCGGCATCCGTCGCCGACCTGGAACGCTTCCTCGGCGTTCCCGTCACGATGTCCGTGGAGCCGCAGCCGGCCGCCGCGCCCTGACCGCCCCCGGTGCGCCCGACCGATACGATCGCGCCATGGCCGTCATCGCGAGCATCTTCGTCGCCCTCGCCGCGCTCCTGCACGGCTACATCTTCCTCATGGAGAGCGTGTGGTGGACCCGCCCGTCCACGTGGAAGCGGTTCGGTGTCGCCGACCAGGCGTCAGCCGACACCACGCGGCCGATGGCCTACAACCAGGGCTTCTACAACCTGTTCCTCGGGATCGGGGCGGCACTCGGGCTGGTGATGTACTGGGCGGGCGCCGTGGACGTCGGCAAGGCGCTCGTGCTCTTCACCACCGCCTGCATGGTGCTCGCGGCCCTCGTGCTGACGACGACCGGCCGCGGCTACCTGCGACCCGCGCTGATCCAGGGCACCCTGCCGCTCATCGGGTTCGTGCTCTTCGCCCTGTCCTGAGCCGCCGGGGTCGGACTCCCCGCCCACCCTCCCCCGAATGGGGTCCTATGCGCTGTTCGCGGGCAGGCGTAGCTTTCAGAGCACTCCCGCCGATCGCGACTTCCGGGTCGCTCGGCTCGGCGGGCGCGAGTGAATCGCACGTGTCAGCGTGCGAGAGGCGCGACGCTCCGGCGTCGCGACTGGGCTACTGACGAGCCGGCATCGATCGGCCCCGTTCCGCGTTGAACGCTCGCCCTCCCCTGGGCTGTCCCCGAGGCTCCCTCATGGTCGCGTCCCCCGAACGCCGTACGACCGCGATGCCGGAAGCGCCGCCGCTGTTGCGCTCGCTCCGCCGCCTCGTCGTCGCGCTCCGGGCCGCAGCCCCGTAGACGACCACGGCCGGCGCGTCCCTGCCTCTTGCCC
>NZ_JBFUCL010000190.1:0-7343 GCF_056405255.1 Agromyces sp. P1_H4
GGCCACGACACCACGCGACCGTCGCCTGACCGCTCCGGGGCGCGTCGGGCCGCGTCAGGCCCCGCGGCTCACTCGACGGTGTGCGGCGGGATGTGCGTGGAGCCGGTCGAGGGCGCCTCGGCCGGCGGCGGTGTCGCGCCCGTGGCATCCGGACTCGCCGCGGGATTCCGGATGCYGATCCACGAGACGATTCCGCCGATGACGAGGAACACCGCGGTGGCCGTCGCCGCCCGGTGGTATCCGTCGACGTCGAGCTGCGTGCCCACGATCACGCCGAGGCTCGCGATCGCGACGAGGCCGGCGATGCGGGCCACCGCGTTGTTCACGGCCGACCCGATGCCGGCCCGGGCGGGATCCACTGCGCCGAGGATCGCCGACGTGAGTGGCGCCACGGTCATGGCCATGCCGAGGCCGATGACGAGGATGCCGGGCAGGAACTGCAGCCAGTAGTTCAGCTCGGGCTGGACGCTCAGCGTGAGCAGGTACCCGACCGCCACGATGATCGGCCCGAGCGTCATGAACACCCGGGGGCCGAAGCGCGTGGAGAGCCCGCCGAACCACGACCCGAGCAGCACGAGCATGATCGTCGGAGGCAGGGTCGCGAGTCCCGCCACCGTCGCCGAGAAGCCCGCGGTCTGCTGCAGGAAGATCGTCATGACGAACGGACCCAGCGAGAACGAGGCGTAGACGAACACCGTCGCGAGATTGCCGGCGGCGAAGTTGCGGGCGCGGAACAGCGTGAGCGGCAGCATCGGCTGCGGCACCCGCCGTTCCCAGAGCACGAACGCGACGAGCGAGGCGAGGCCGACGAGGAGCGGCACGTACACCACGGGCGAGTCCCAGCCGAAGCGCTCCTGTTCGATGAGCGCGAACACCGTGCCGCCGAGGCCGACGACGCCGAGCACGGCGCCCACCCAGTCGATGCGCTCGCGGTTCGGGTTCGGGGCGTCCCGGCCGAGGGCGTGCATGAGCACGAGCACGACCGCGATCGGCAGGAGGTTGATCCAGAACACCGCCCGCCACGACGCCAGGTCGACGAGGATGCCGCCGAAGAGCGGTCCGATCAGGAACGCGCTCGTCGTCCAGGCCGTCCAGCGGCCGATGGCCTTGCCCTGCTCGGCCTTGGAGAACGTCGCGATGATCAGGGCGAGCGAGCTCGGCACGAGCAGCGCGCCCGCGGCGCCCTGCAGCGCCCGGCCCATCACGAACACGAGTCCGGTGGGCGCCACCGCACAGAGCACCGACGTCGCCGCGAAGCCGTAGAGCCCGATCCTGATGATGCGGAGCCGGCCGAACGAGTCGGAGAGCGAGCCGGCGAGCAGGATCAGCGACCCGAGGGTCAGCAGGTAGGCGTCGACCGCCCACTGCTGCAGCGCGAGGCCGCCGCCGAGTTCGGCCGCGATCGACGGGAGCGCCACGTTGATGACCGCGCCGTCGAGGAACGCGATGAACGAGACGATGATGGCGACGACGAGCACCCGTGTGCGACGGTCCATCCGTCAATGCTGGCACAGTCGACGGGTGCGCGGTCGGTCCGATGACCGCACGGGCGCCGACCGGTCGCACCACGGCGACCACGGTGCGCCGATGGCGTCAGCGGCTGCCGAGTCGCCGGCGCAGGAAGTCGATGCGTGYCTGCAGCTGGGTGACCGTGGCCTGCGCGACCGCCGGCCCTCCGCAGACGCGGCGCAGCTCGGCGTGCACCTGCGAGTGCGGCTCGCCGGTGTGCCTGGCCCAGAGCCCGACGAGGCTGTTCAGGAGTGCGCGCTGCTCCTTCAGGGTGCGGTACAGCGCCACCGGCTCGGCTCGGCCCGACTCCTCCGCCTCGGCGGTGTGCTTGCGCCGCTCTCCCGCACGCCGGGCCTGCCTCGCCTGCCGGTGCCGCAGCAGCTCCGAGACCTGCTCGGGCTCCAGGATGCCGGGGATGCCGATGAAGTCGTACTCCTCGTCGCTGCCCGGTTCGGCGAGCGTGCCGAACTCCGTGCCGTCGTAGAGCACGCGGTCGAACGAGGCATCCGACCCGATCGCCTCCCACGTGCCGAGGCCGGCCTCCTCGGAGGCGCGCTCCTCGCGGTTCGCGGACTCGAGGAGGCTGTCGTCGAGGCCGTCGTCATCCTGGTCGCCCGACCGCCGGTCGAGCGCGTGATCGCGTTCGAGCTCCATCTGCGCGGCGAGGCCCATGAGCGTCGGCACGTTGGGCAGGAAGACCGACGCCGTCTCGCCGCGACGCCGGGCGCGCACGAACCGGCCGATCGCCTGGGCGAAGAAGAGCGGCGTCGACGCGCTCGTCGCGTACACCCCGACGGCGAGGCGGGGCACGTCGACGCCCTCGGACACCATCCGCACCGCCACCATCCAGCGCCGCGTGTTGCCTGAGAACTCCTCGATGCGCGCGCTCGCCTCCTTCTCGTCGGAGAGCACCACGGTGACGGGTTCGCCGCAGATCTGCTCGAGGATCTGCGCATACGCACGGGCGACGGTCTGGTCGGTGGCGATCACCAGGCCCCCGGCGTCGGGGATGCCGTGCCGCACCTCGGTGAGCCGGCGGTCGGCCGCCTGCAGGACCGCCGGGATCCACTCGCCGGTGGGCTCGAGCGCAGTGCGCCACGCCGAGGACGTGATGTCCTTCGTGTTGTCCTCGCCGAGCCGCGCCTCCATCTCGTCGCCGGCCTTCGTGCGCCATCGCATGTGGCCCGCGTACACCATGAAGAGCACCGGCCGCACGACGCCGTCGGCCAGGGCCCGCCCGTAGCCGTAGTTGTAGTCGGTCTTCGAGAGCCGCACGCCATGGTTGTCGGGCACGTACTCCACGAACGGGATCGGCGCCGTGTCGGAGCGGAACGGCGTACCCGTCAGCGACAGCCGCTTCGTCGCCGGCTCGAACGCCTCCCGGATGGCATCGCCCCACGAGAGCGTGTCGCCGCCGTGGTGCACCTCGTCGAGGATGACGAGCGAGCGACCCGAGAGGGTGAGCTCGCGGTGCAGCGCCGGGCGCATCGCGACCTGCGCGTAGGTCACCGCGACGCCGTGGTAGTGGCGGGCAGTCTGGCCATGGGCGTTGCGGAACCCCGGGTCGAGCCGGATGCCGGCCCGCGCCGCGGCATCCGCCCACTGGCGCTTCAGGTGGTCCGTCGGCGCCACCACGGTGATGCGATCGATGAGCCGCCGTGATCGGAGCTCGGCGGCGAGCCGAAGCGCGAACGTCGTCTTGCCCGCGCCCGGGGTCGCGGCGGCGAGGAAGTCGCGCGGCAGGTCGGCCAGGTACTGCTCGAGGGCGTCGGCCTGCCACGCCCGGAGCTTGCTGGCGGTGCCCCAGGCGGCCCGCTCGGGGAACGACGGCGGGAGATGCTCGGCGGCCGAGGTGCCCGGCTGATGGCCGGAAGGGGTCGCTGTGCTCACTGGATTCGAGGGTAGCGGAGCCGCCCGACATCCTCGAACCCGGCGACTTGGCACAATGGGGGGATGGTCACGCAGCAGCATCCCTGGTCGCGCTACGTCGCCCTCGGCGACTCCTTCACGGAGGGCATCGGCGACCCCGAACCCGGCGTGCCCGGCGGGCACCGCGGCTGGGCGGACCGCGTCGCCGAGGTCCTGTCGCAGGGCGTCGACGACTTCGCCTACGCGAACCTCGCGGTGCGCGGCAAGCTCATCCAGCAGATCATCGACGAGCAGCTCGAGCCGGCCCTCGCGCTGCGGCCCGACCTCATCACGATCTCCGCGGGCGGCAACGACGTGATCCGGCCGCGCACCGACCCCGACGAGATCGCCGCGCGCTTCGAGTACGCCATCGAGCGCCTCTCCCGCGACCACGCCACCATCGTGATCTTCACGGGCGTCGACGTGGGCTTCTCGCCCGTCTTCCGCGGCATCCGTGGCAAGGTGGCGATCTACAACGAGAACCTGCGCACCATCGCCAAGCGCTATGACTGCGTGGTCGCCGACCAGTGGGCGCTGACCGAGATCCAGGACCAGCGCATGTGGGCGCCCGACCGCCTGCACCTCAACGCGCTCGGCCACCACACGGTCGCCCGCATGGTGCTCGCGGCGCTCAACGTCGGGAACGGACTCGAGCCCATGAAGCCCGAACCGCTGCCCGCGAGCACGTGGCGCCAGGCCCGGGTCGAGGACCTGTCGTGGGCCAGGGAGTACCTCGTGCCGTGGGTGCTCCGCCGCATCCGGCATCAGTCGTCGGGCGACCTCATCTCGGCGAAGCGGCCGGATGCCGGTCCCTACTCGCTGCCCGACTGAGCCGGCTTCGGCGCGTCGAGCGCTCCCGGGTTGGCGAGCCGCCACCAGGCGCCCGGGTCCTCGAGGGACGCGTCGAGCACCAGGGGCACGGTGATCTCCTGCGAGCCGGCGTGCACCACGGCCGTGCCGACCTCGTCGCCGCGACTCGCGAGCGTGAGCGGATCGGCACGCACCTCGACGTCGACGGGCGTGTCGTTCCACACGACGACGGTGGCGCCGTCGGTCGTACGGGCGCGGGCCGTGTCGCCCCACGGGGTGTCGTACTCGGCGAGCACCTCGTTCGCCTGGAGCGGTGACACCTCGTGGAAGCCGGGCGCGACGGAGTCGAGCAGTGCGGCGATCGCCTCGTTGAGCACGGCGTGTGTCTCGCCGCCGAGGAGCACGCCCACGACGGTGACCGTGGTGGAGCCGACGGGGTAGTCCGCGGAGAAGAGCAGGTTCGCGGCGTCATCCGTCGTGCCGGTCTTGATGCCGTCGACCCCGTGCGTGCCGAGCAGCTTGTTCGAGTTCTTCAGCTTCCCGATCTCGGGCACCTCCACGGAGGGCAGCGCGACGATCTCGGCGACGGTCGGGTCGGCGAGGGCGAGCTTGCCGAGCTCGACGATCTCGGCCGCCGTGCTCACGTCATCGAGCGACAGGCCGCTCGTGTCGACGAGGCGCGTGTTCACGAGCCCGTGCGCGTCGAGCCACGTGCGGGCGGCGGTCAGATAGCCGTCGACGGAGCCGAACGCCCAGTTGGCGATCGAGATCGAGTAGTTGCCGCCCGACGGCAGCAGCATCGCCTCGAGGCTCTCCCGGAGTGACAGCGTCGATCCCGCGACCACCGGGGCGACCGACGAGTTCTGCGCCACCTGGTCCCAGTAGATGTCGACGTCGTCCTCGGTGTAGGTGATGTCGGGCYCGCCCTCGCCCGCCGCGACCGGGTGCGCGTCGAGGACGACGAGGGCCGTGATGACCTTGGCGATGCTCGCCATCGGCATGGGCTGCTGCTCGGAGCCGGCCGCGAGCAGCCCGTCGAATCCGACCGCGCCCACGGCGTAGGTGCCGAATCCGGGCAGAGCGAGGGGCTGCGGCGCGGCCGCGACCGGTGCGGGATCGGTGACCTGCGGCGCCGCCGACGGGATGGGTGCCCCGAGCGCGTTGGCCGTGTAGACGCCGCCGCTGACGAGCAGGGCGAGCACCACCGCGAGCACGCTGAACACGACGATGCGCCGACGCCGGTACACGCGAGGGCTCGGCCGCCGCGGAGGGACACCCTGCGTCGGGGGCGTGCTCGACCCGTGCGCCTGCGTGCGCGTCGCGCTCATCGGGCGTCTCCTGCATCGGATGCCGCGGGCTCGACCGCCAGCGCGTACAGCACGACCGCGGCAGCGGCCGCGACGTTGAGCGAGTCGACGCCGTGAGCCATGGGGATCGTGACGACCCGGTCGGATGCCTCGAGCGCGTGCCTGCTGAGTCCGTCGCCCTCGGCGCCGAAGACGAGCGCGAGCCGCTCGGGCGGGTCGGCCGCGAGGTCGCGGAGCGACACGGCGTCGTCGGCGAGGGCGAGTGCCGCGATCGAGAAGTCGTGGGCGTGCAGCATCCGGCGCGCCTCGGGCCACTCGGGAAGCCGGGTCCACGGCACCTGGAACACCGTGCCCATGCTCACCCGCACGCTTCGGCGGTAGAGCGGGTCGGCGCAGCGCGGGCTCACGAGCACCGCGTCGGCCCCGAGGGCGGCGACCGAACGGAAGATCGCGCCGACGTTCGTGTGGTCGACGATGTCCTCGAGCACCACCACGCGGCGCGCGCTCGCGAGCAGGTCGGAGGGGTCTGGCAGCACCGGCCGCTCGAACGCGGCGAGGGCGCCGCGGTGCACGCGGTAGCCGGTGATCTCCTCGAGCTGGTCGGGGTCGGCCAGGTGCACCGGAACGTCGAACGGCGCGAGCTCGGCCTCGAGGCCGGCCAGCCACTTCTCCTCCATCAGCACCGAGCGTGGGCGGTGCCCTGCGCCGATCGCGCGGCGGATGACCTTGGCCGACTCGGCGATGTACAGGCCCTCGGCGGGCTCGTGGGCACTGCGCAGGGTCACGTCGGTGAGCCGGGCGTAGTCGGCCACGGCGTCGGATGCCGCGTCGCGGACTCGTTCGATGTGCATGGATCTCCTCCCCCTAGCCTGCCAGTGCACGAAACATTCCGGAAAACGGACACGTCTAGAATCGGACCACGTCGAAGGGAGACGCCGTGGTGCCTGGCCTCGAAGCTCCGATGATCGCCGACGAACAGCTCGAGACGGCGATCGGCCTCATGCGCGGTTCGCGCGTGGCGGTGCTGACCGGCGCGGGGGTCTCGACGGACTCGGGCATCCCCGACTACCGCGGCGAGGGCGCGCCGGTGCGCACGCCCATGACCTTCCAGGCGTTCCTCGCCTCCGAGACCGCGCGCAAGCGGTACTGGGCGGGCAGTCACCTGGGCTGGCGCAGCTTCGGCGCCGCCCGGCCGAACGGGGGCCACCTCGCGCTCGCCGACCTCGAGGCGCGCGGCATCGTCGACGGCGTCGTCACGCAGAACGTCGACGGCCTGCACCGCCGGGCGGGCAGCCGGCACGTGGTCGAGCTGCACGGCGGCATGGATCGCGTGCTCTGCCTCACCTGCGGCCAGCACTACGCGCGGCAGGCCATCGCCGACCGGCTCGCCGAGTTGAACCCGTCGATCGACCTGGAGCGTGCCATCCGGGCCCGGCCCGACGGCGACGTCGACGTGGACGACGTCGAGACGATGGTGATCCCCGCGTGCACCGTCTGCGGGGGCATCCTGAAACCAGACGTCGTGTTCTTCGGCGAGTTCGTGCCGGTCGACGTGTACCAGGCCGCGGCGTCGCTCGTGCAGGCCGCCGACACCCTGCTCGTGGCGGGCTCGTCGCTCGTCGTGAACTCGGGCATGCGGCTCATCGAGCTGGCGCGGCGCCGGCGCATGCCGATCATCGTCGTGAACCGCGGCATCACCAAGGGCGACAGCCGGGCCGCGGTGAAGATCGACGCGGGCGCGAGCGAGACGCTCGCCGCCATGGCCGAGGCCCTGCGGTCCTGACGACGCCCGTCGTTCTGCCAGCATGG
>NZ_JBFUCL010000191.1:0-7339 GCF_056405255.1 Agromyces sp. P1_H4
CTGCAGCGCGTCGAGCGCGTTCCGGGTGGCGACGAGCACGCGCACGCGGCCGTCGGTCTCGTCGGGACGCGTCTCGACGAGCYCGAGCTCCTCGAGCATTCGGATCTGGCGGCTCACGACGGACTTGTCCATCTCGAACATCTCGGCCAGCACGTGCGCGTTGGTCGTGCCCAGCCGGGTGATCGCGGAGATGAGCTTGTAGCCGGCCGGCTGCAGGTCGGGATGCACCTGCTCGGCCGACTCCTTCCAGACCGTGCGGATGCGACCGAACAGCATGCTCAACTGCTCCTCGACGTCGGCGATGGCCTCGTCGGTACGGTCGGGAACCTCGATCGCGAGCGTCATGTCAGCGGGCGGACTCGGAGGAGGTCTTCGCAGCCTTCGCGGCACGCTCGGCCTCGGCGTCCTCCTCGACCATCTGGATGGACGACGTGACGGGCGACCCGATCTCGGCCTCGGCCAGGTCGATCGCGACCTGCTCGAGCTCCTCCTTCAGCTGCTCGGCCGAGGTCTTCGTCGAGAGCGCCTTGTTGGGCAGGAACGCGATCGCGAGGACGCTCAGCACCGCGAGCGGCACGGCGACCCAGAAGACATCGGCGATGCCGTTGCCGTACGCGCTCTCGATGATGACGCGGATGCCGTCGGGCAGCTCGGAGACGTGCGGGATGCCGCCGCCCGCGAGGCCCTTCAGGGCTTCGACGTCTTCGGGCGAGGTGGGGGTGTAGCCCTTCAGGCCCGACGTGATGTGCGTGGTGACCTGGGTGGCCAGGATCGAGCCCATGATCGTCACGCCGATGGTGCCGGCGATCGTGCGGAAGAAGTTCACGTTCGAGCTCGCCGCACCCAGCTGCGAGGCGGGCGTGTCGTTCTGCACGACGAGTGTGAGGTTCTGCATGACCATGCCGAGGCCCGCGCCGAGGACGATCATGTAGACGCTGACCCAGAGGTAGTCGGTGTCGTAGCTGAGCGTCGTCATGAGGTAGCTGCCGGCGACGACGAGCAGCGACCCGAGGAGCATGAAGCGCTTCCACTTGCCGAACTTGCTGATGAGTGCGCCGATGAGGATCGAGGCGCCCATCTGGCCGACGATCATCGGGATCGTCATGAGCCCCGACTCCGTGGGGGTCGCGCCGCGGGCGAGCTGGAAGTACTGGGCCAGGAAGACGCTGGTCGCGAACATGGAGACGCCGATCGCGACCGAGGCGATCACGGCGAGCGTGAAGGTGCGGTTCTTGAAGAGCGTCATCGGCACGATGGGCTCGGGCACGAAGAACTCGGTGATGATGAAGCCGATGATGGCGGCGGCGGAGACGCCGATCATCACGTAGCTGGTCATCGAGTCCCACTCGAACTCGCTGCCGCCGAGTGACACCCAGACGAGCAGCAGCGAGACGCCCACGGCGAGCAGCACGATGCCGAGGTAGTCGATCTTCACCGCGCGCTTCGGCATGGCCGGCAGGTGCAGGGTGCGCGAGATGACGATGAGCGCGATGATCGCGAGCGGCACCGGAAGGAAGAAGTTGGCGCGCCAGCCCCAGGCGTCGGTGATGACGCCGCCGAGCAGCGGACCGCCGATGGTCGCGACGGCCATGATGCCGCCGACGAAGCCCATGTACTTGCCGCGCTCGCGCGGCGAGATGATGACGGCGATGAGGATCATGACGAGCGACATGAGCCCGCCGGCGCCGAGGCCCTGGATCACGCGTACGGCGATGAGGGTCGTGGTGTCCTGGGCGAAGCCCGCGATCGCCGTGCCGACGACGAACAGGCCGATCGCCGCCATGAGCAGCACCTTGCGGTTCACCAGGTCGGCGAGCTTGCCCCAGATCGGGGTCGAGACGGCCATGGCGAGCAGGCTCGCGGTGATGACCCAGGTGTAGGCGGTCTGGTCGCCGCCGAGGTCGGCGATGATGAGCGGCATCGAGGTCGAGACGACCGTGCCGGAGATGACGGCGACGAACATCGCCACGACGAGGCCCGAGATGGCGATGATCACCTCGCGGGGGGTGCGTTGCGCCGGAACGGCCGGAACGGCCCCGGTCGCCGGCTTGTCTGCCACAGAAGTCACGTTGATCCCTTACGTCGTGCGAGGCGCTCCGCATGGTGGAGGCAGGCGCCTGAAAGTTGATATTCAGCAACTATATATAAGTAGTTGTATTTAGTCAACTTTGGACGTGGGTCAACTATTCCCGATCGATGCCGCGACAGGGAACTCACTCCAGGACGGCGACGGCCTCGATCTCGACGAGGGCGTCGGGCCGCCCGAGGCGCGGCACGATGAGCACGGTGAGGGCCGTGGGGTTCATGCCCCAAACCTTGGCCGACGCGGCATACCCCTCGTCGACCGACTCGCCATCGACGAGGTACACCGCCAGGCGCACCACGTTGGACTGGTCGGCGCCGGCCTCGGCGAGCACGGCGAGCACGTTCCTCAGCGCCTGCTCGGTCTGCGCCCCGAGGCCGCCCTCGATGATGGCCCCCGACGAGTCCGTGGCGTTCTGGCCGCCGACGTACAACAGGTTCGACGCGCCACGGACGAGGACCCCCTGGCTGAACGCGGGGTTCCGGAACGACGACGCGGGATTCAGGTGAGTGATCTCCATGTCCCCGGTCTACTCCCGGCCTCCGACACGGCGCCCAGCGGGACCCGGGGCACCCCGTCGTGCGCTATTGCACCGGTGCGTCCGGTGGCGGCAGCTGCACGCCGCGCTCCGCCTCCACCGTCACCCCGTCGATCGAGCGCAGCCGCTCGAGGGTCTCGTCATCGGCCCAGCCGGTGACCACGCCGATGGCATCGAGGCGCTCCTCGACCTCGAGGCCCGCGGCGGCGAGGTCCTCCACGGACCTCGCCGCCTCGGGGTCGCCGCCGAGCGTGACGTGCACGCGACGCCGGCCTTCCTTCGTCATCCCCGTCTCACCACCGAGTTCGCCGGTCGCTCACGGCGCCGGGACGTCGATGGGCGGCTGGATGGGGCCGGGATCGATGATCGGGCCCGGGCGCCACGGGATCGGCGTCGGCACCACGATCTTCAGCATCCGCGTCGGCACGACCGCGAGGCCCGCGCCCACCTGCTGCGCCGACTGCGGCAGCGCCAGGGCGGTGCGCTCGATCTCACGCCAGAGCTCTCGGCCGCGCAGGCCGGTCTTCTGGGCGATGGTCGCCGCGATGCCCGCGACATGCGGAGTCGCCATGCTGGTGCCGCTCTTCACGCCGTAGGAGCCCTTCTCCACCGGCACCGTCGAGTACGTCGCCACGCCGGGGGCCGCGACGTTGACCTCGCCGCCACCGCCGTTCAGCGCCACGCACGAGAACGACGCGCGCTGGAGCGTCTGGTCGACCGCGGCCACGGCCAGCACCGAGGGGCTGTTCGCTGGCGCGTTCACCGGGGCCCAGCCGTCGTTGCCCGCCGCCGCGACGATGAGCGTCCCGGCGTTGAGTGCGGCCACCGCGGCCTGCTCGTAGTACGTGAAGTGCGCCTGGCCGACGTTCACCGAGGAGCCGAGCGACATCGAGATCACGGTCGCACCCTGCTGGATGGCCCAGTTGATGCCCGCGAGGATCTGCCCGCTCGTGCCGCTGCCCGAGTTCGACAGCACCTTGCCCACGAGCAGGCGGGCGCCGTGCGCGACGCCGTAGCGGCGCTGTCCGCCCGGCGGCACCTTGATGCCGGCCGCCGTGCCCGCGCAGTGCGTGCCGTGCGAGTGGCCGTCGTGCACCGGCTGCCCCGGGATGAACGACTGGCTCGCCAGCACGCGTCCGGCGAAGTCGGGATGTCCCAGGTCGATGCCGGTGTCGAGGATCGCGACGCGCATGCCGGTGCCCGACCACGGCGCGGTGCGCAGGATCGGCGGGATGGCCCGTACGGCCCTCAGGCCCCACGTGTACGCGGCGGTGTCGGCGTAGACCTCCGCGGCGTCGACGTCGTCGTCCTGCGTGGTCTCGCCGGTCTCGACGTCCTCGAACGTGCGGGTGTCCTCCATGGTGAGGGCGTGCACCCACACCTCGGGCTCGATGGCGAGCACGGGGCTCGCCGAGTCGTCGACCGCACGTGAGAGGGCGCCCAGCTGCTCCGGCACCGAGTCGACGATCGCGATGTTCAGCTCCTCGAGGTAGACGCCGTCGCCGGCGACCTCCTCGAGCGTGCCGAACGCGCCCACGTCGCGGGCGTTCGCGAGGTCGAGCCCTGCGACGTCCCGCAGCTCCCGAGCCGCGGTTGCCGGGTCCACCTGCGCGAACGTGATGATCTGTCGTCCGGTCGGCCCCTCGGGCACGCGGTCGGCGACGGTCTCTGTCGTCATGATGTGTTCCTTCGATCGCGGAAGCTGCCGGATGCGCCTCGGGGTCGGGGTGCAGCGCCCGTACTGCGCACAGTCTCAGCGTCGATCCGGCATCCGGCATCGGGGGCGGCACTGACCGCCGCTCCACCATCCGCGAACTGACGTGCACGCGGCCGCCCCTCGCAGCGGCCAGCTCGGGCATCGTCGCCCCGCTACGGGATCCGGTTCGGCTCGAGCGGGCCCGGGTCGATGACCGGACCGGGCCGCCAGGGCATCGGCTGGTACTCCCAGATGGGCCGCCGACGGGTCGGCACGACCGCGAGACCAGCGCCGACTTCCTGCGCGGAGAGGGGGAGCGGCACCGCCGTGCGCACGAGCTCCTGCCAGAGGGCGCGCCCGCGCAGGCCGGTCTTGCGGGCCAGGGTGGCGGCGACGCCCGCGACGTGGGGGGTCGCCATGCTCGTGCCGCTCTTGACGCCGTACGAGCCCTTCGACACGGGCACTGAGGAGTAGGTCGCGACGCCGGGCGCCGCGATGTTCACCTCGCCGCCGTTGCCGTTCAGGCCGACGCACGAGAACGGCGCCCGTTGGAGCGCCTGGTCCAGGGCCGCCACCGCGAGGACGGACGGGCTGTTGGCGGGCGCGCCCACCGGTGCCCATCCGCTGTTTCCCGCCGCAGCCACGATGAGCGACCCGGCGTTCAGCGCTGCGGTCGCCGCCTGCTCGTAGTACGTGTAATACGTCTGGCCCACGGCGACGGCCGAGCCGAGCGACATCGAGATCACGTGTGCGCCCTGTTGGATGGCCCAGTCGATGCCGGCGAGGATCTGGCCGCTGGTCCCGCTGCCCGAGTCGCTGAGCACCTTGCCCACCAGGAGCCGGGAGCCGTGTGCAACGCCGTACCGCCGTTTCGTTCCCGGCGGCGTCTTCGGTCCGGCCGCGGTGCCGGCGCAGTGCGTGCCGTGCGAGTGGCCGTCCTGCACCGGCTGCCCGGGGATGAAGGACTGGGCGGCGATCACGCGACCCGCGAAGTCGGGATGCCCAAGATCGATGCCCGTGTCGAGCACGGCGATCCTGATCCCCGCCCCTGCCCACGGCGCGGTCGCCAGGGTCGGCGGCACCGCGTGCACGGCCTTGAGGCCCCAGGCATAGGTGTCGGTGTCGGCGTACGTCTCGGCCGCATCGACCTCGTCGTCATCCGTGTCGGCAGCGGCGTCGTGCCCCGTCGCCGTCGGCGCAGCCTCGATGCTGTTGAACGGATACACGTAGACCTCGGGTTMCACCGCGAGGATCGGGCTCCCGGGGTCGCGGACCGCGCGCGAGAGCGCGCCCAGCTGGTCGGGCACGGAGTCGACGATCGCGATCCGGAGCTCCTCGAGGTACACGTCACCCGTCGCCACCGCCGCCGGGTCATCGAGGCCGCGAGCCCTGCCGACGTCGAGGCCGGCGACGTCGCGGAGCTCGCGCGTCGCCGTCGCGTCGTCCACCGGGGCGAACGTGATGATCTGCCGGCCGGTGGGGCCCTCGGGGACCCGTCCGGCGGCGCTGTCGCTGTTCATGATCGGTTCCTTCGTTCAAGGGCGCCGACGGGATGCCTCGCTGATCGCGGCACGACGCCCACGGTGGGCACAGTCGCGATTCGCGTGGAGCGCCGCATCGGGGGATGATGCACTGAAGCACCATCATGGTAGGGCGCTCGGACATCGGACGCCCGGGCCTGCGGACGGTTGGCGATGAGCCCGGCCCGGCCGATTTGGCGGAGGGCGCGGCATCCGTTAGCCTTGTCGGAGCCGAAGACCGCTGGTTGTCGTGCGCGCACCGAGTTCATTCACGGGGCGAGTCGACCGAAGTCTTGCGAAAGCAAGTGCCCGCGCAGGTGTGACGAAGACTTCCCGTTCATTCGGGCCGAGCTCCGCGCAACTGCGCCGGAGCTCTTTTCTTTTGCTCGACGCTCTGAGCTTCCAGCGCTCCCAAGCCGTGCACCGCTTCCGCGGTGCGCGTTGAATTCACAAGGAGTGGCCATGGCGAACAAGGAAGCCTCGGTTGCCGAACTCACGAACCTGTTCGAGAGCTCGACCGCCGTTCTGCTGACCGAATACCGCGGCCTCACTGTTGCGCAGCTCAAGACGCTGCGCAAGTCCATCAGTGAGGACGCGAGCTACGCCGTGGTGAAGAACACGCTGACCAAGATCGCGGCGAACAACGCCGGCATCTCGTCGTTCGACGACGAGCTCGCCGGTCCCTCCGCGATCGCATTCGTGCACGGTGACCCGGTCGCCGTCGCGAAGGCCCTGCGTGACTTCGCCAAGGCGAACCCCCTCCTCGTGGTCAAGGGCGGCTATTTCGATGGCAAGCCCCTGACCGCCGAAGAGGTAGGCAAGCTCGCCGACCTCGAGTCCCGTGAAGTGCTGCTGGCGAAGCTCGCCGGTGCCTTCAAGGCCTCGCTGTTCGGAGCCGCATATCTGTTCAACGCACCGCTGTCGAAGGCCGTTCGCACGGTCGACGCGCTGCGTGAGAAGCAGGAGTCCGCTGCGTAGGCGCGAGCCTCTCAAGCGGTGAGTAACCAAGAATCTAAGGAGAAAAATCATGGCGAAGCTGTCCACTGAAGAGCTGCTCGAGCAGTTCAAGGGCCTGACCCTCATCGAGCTCTCGGAGTTCGTCAAGGCGTTCGAGGAGACCTTCGAGGTCACCGCGGCCGCTCCGGTCGCCGTTGCCGGCCCCGCTGCCGCTGGCGGCGGCGCTGCTGCTGAAGAGGTCGAGGAGAAGGACTCCTTCGACGTCGTCCTCGAGGCTGCCGGCGAGAAGAAGATCCAGGTCATCAAGGTCGTCCGCGAGCTCACCTCGCTCGGCCTCGGCGAGGCCAAGGCCGTCGTCGACGGTGCTCCCAAGGCCGTGCTCGAGGGCGCGAACAAGGAGACCGCCGACAAGGCGAAGGCCGCCCTCGAGGAGGCCGGCGCGACCGTCACCCTCAAGTAAGTGGTCGCGCTCGCTCGAGCGCTTCCCCCTTGAGGTGACCCGCGTCACCAGATCGAAACGGATGCCCCGTGGCTCATCGCGAGCC
>NZ_JBFUCL010000192.1:0-7282 GCF_056405255.1 Agromyces sp. P1_H4
CCCCCATGCGTCCGACCCGTCGTCCCACCGTACCTGCGGTGGGGGCTATGCGACGTCCTCGTCGACCCAGTCGAGGGTCTTCGTGACGGCCTTCTTCCAGTTGCGATCGAGCCGCTGCCGCTCCGCCTCGTCCATCCCGGGCGTCCAGCGGCGGTCCTCCTGCCAGTTCGCACGCAGCTCGTCGAGGCCCGACCAGAACCCCACCGCGAGGCCGGCCGCGTACGCGGCGCCGAGGGCGGTCGTCTCGGCGACGACGGGTCGCACCACGGGAACCCCGAGGATGTCCGCCTGGAACTGGAGCAGCGTGTCGTTGGCGGTCGCGCCGCCGTCGACCCGCAGCTCGCTGAGGTCGATGCCCGCGTCGGCGTTGACGGCCTCCACGACGTCGCGGGTCTGGAACGCGATCGCCTCGAGGGCGGCGCGAGCGATGTGGCCCTTGTTCACGTACCGGGTGAGTCCGACGAGCGCGCCGCGCGCATCCGGTCGCCAGTACGGCGCGAACAGCCCGGAGAACGCGGGCACGAAGTACGCGCCGCCGTTGTCCTCCACGGTCGCAGCCAGCGCCTCGACCTCCGACGCCGACGAGATGAGGCCGAGGTTGTCGCGCAGCCACTGGATCAGCGAGCCGGTCACGGCGATCGAACCCTCGAGCGCGTAGTGCACGGGTGCGTCGCCGAGCTTGTAGCCGACGGTGGTCAGCAGGCCGTTCTTCGAGTGGACGATCTCCTCGCCCGTGTTGAAGATGAGGAAGTTGCCGGTGCCGTAGGTGTTCTTCGCCTCGCCGGCGTCGAAGGCCGCCTGGCCGAAGGTGGCCGCCTGCTGGTCGCCGAGGATGCCGGCGATCGGCGTCTCCCGCAGGAGGGAGTGCTCGTTCGCGACGCCGTAGACCTCCGATGACGACTTGATCTCGGGCAGCATCGAGCGCGGCACGCCGAACGCGGCGAGGATCTCCTCGTCCCACTGGAGCGTCTCGAGGTCCATGAACATCGTGCGGCTCGCGTTCGTGACATCCGTCGCGTGCACGCCCCCGTCGACGCCGCCCGTGAGGTTCCACAGCACCCAGGTGTCGGTGGTGCCGAAGAGCAGGTCGCCCGCCTCGGCCTTCTCGCGTGCGCCGGGCACGTTCTCGAGGATCCACACGATCTTCGTGCCCGAGAAGTACGTGGCGAGCGGCAGGCCGACCCTGGCCTTGAACCGCTCGACTCCGCCGTCCGCGGCGAGGCGGTCGACGATCGACTGGGTCCGGGTGTCCTGCCAGACGATGGCGTTGTACACCGGCTCGCCGGTGGTGCGGTCCCAGACCACCGCGGTCTCGCGCTGGTTGGTGATGCCCACGGCGGCGATGTCGTGGCGGGTCAGGTTCGCCTTGCCGAGCGCCTGTCCGATGACCTCGCCGGTGTTGCGCCAGATCTCGGCGGGGTCGTGCTCGACCCAACCTGCCCTGGGGAAGATCTGCTCGTGCTCGAGCTGCCCGGTCGAGATGATCGACCCGGCCTTGTCGAAGATGATCGCGCGCGACGAGGTGGTGCCCTGGTCGATCGCGAGGATGTAGTCGGCCATCTGAGAAACTCCGTTGCTTCAGTGAATGGGTGGGATGAGGGGTGAGCGGATGCCGCGGCTCAGCCGAGGATCGGCAGGAGCGGGATCGCGGCGAGACCGGCGAGCACGCCGCCGATGATCGGTCCGACGACCGGGACCCACGAGTACGACCAGTCGCTGCCGCCCTTGCCCGGGATGGGCAGGATGGCGTGCACGATGCGGGGGCCGAGGTCGCGGGCGGGGTTGATCGCGTACCCGGTGGGACCGCCGAGCGAGGCGCCGATGCCGATCACGAGGAGCGCCACGGGCAGGGCGCCGAGCGCGGCGAGGCCGCCGTCGCCCTGGCGTCCGCCGCCGAAGCCGATGACGACGAAGACGAGCACGAACGTGCCGATGATCTCGGTGACGAGGTTCCAGCCGTAGGAGCGGATGGCGGGACCGGTCGAGAAGACCCCGAGGGTGTTCGCGGCATCCGGTTCGGCGTCGAAGTGCTGCTTGTAGGCGAGCCAGCAGAGCACGGCCCCGATCATGGCGCCGATCATCTGCGCCGAGATGTAGGTGAGCACCGACAGGACGTTCACCGGCACCCCCATGCCGAACTCGGCGGCGCCGTTAGCGACGAGGCCCAGGGTCACGGCGGGGTTCAGCTGCGCTCCCGACGCGTACGAGACCGTGACGCCGGCGAAGACCGCCAGGCCCCAGCCGAAGTTCACCATGAGGAACCCGCCGTTGTAGCCCTTGGTGCGCACGAGTGCGACGTTGGCGACGACGCCGCAGCCCAGCAGCACGAGCAGTGCGGTTCCGACGAGTTCCGACAGGAACACGATTCCGAGATTGTCCACGTTGACCTTTCTTCTCTGCGTGACGAGGGCGCCGCTCGGCGGCCTCGTGGTGTCCGGGGCGATCGGCCCCGACGTAACGTACCGATCGGCCGGGGCGCCGCGGGGCGGTTTCGCCTGCACATGCGTGCAGATCTCACCGCCCCGGCGGCGGGTGGCCGGGCCGGGTCAGGCGGCGGAGACGACCTCGTCGAGGCGCACGCCGTGACGCTCGGAGAGCAGCCGGCGGGTCGACTCGACCTCCTGCGTGCGGCGCGCCGCGTCCCAGCCGAGGACGTCCGCGGCGAGGTCGGCCAGTTCCTCGAGGAGCGGCGCCGAGAGAGCTCCGGTGAAGGCGATGCTCGTGCGGCGGAGCACGAGGTCGGGCAGGTGCACGACGCGCTCGCTGCGCAGCAGCCACGCGATCTCCCCACGGGTGTACGACGCGTGGTGCGCGAGCGGGCGGTCGCCCTGGCCGGCGGTCTCCGCGAGGAGCAGCTCGGCACGGGTGCCGTAGCGCTCGAGCAGCTCATCCGCGCGGACACGGCCCACCTCGTCGCCGTGCGAGGCGAGCCAGACCTGTCGGGCATCGTCGGTGGCCGGGTATCCCGCTCCCCCGCCGATGGCCAGACCGCGCGTCGAACGCGTCCGCTCACGCCCGAGGAGGTCCAGGACCTCGTTCGAGAGGTGCTCGGCCAGCGCCCGGAAGGTGGTCCACTTGCCCCCGACGAGCGACAGCACGGTCGTGTCCGGCCGCGCTGCGGCATCCGACCGCTCGATGCGGTAGTCCCGGCTGACGAAGCCGGGCTGCGTCTCGTCGTGGCGGGGCAGCGGACGCACCCCCGAGAAGCGGTAGACGATCTGCGAACGGTCGACGTGGACGTCTGGGAAAACGTGCGCGACGAGCTCGAAGAAGTAGTCCACCTCTTCCTCGGTGCACACGGCGGGCTCGCGCATGTCGTGCTCGAGGTCGGTGGTGCCGACCATGACACGCCCCTTCAGTGGGTAGATCAGCACGATGCGACCGTCCTCGTGCTCGAAGAAGATCTCGCGTCCGCCCGTCGCGGCGAGCAGCTCGTCGTTGTCGAGCACGATATGCGAGCCCTTGGTGCCGCCCATGAAGGCCGTCGGACGGCCCAGGTCGCCGTTCGTCAGGTCGGTCCACGGTCCCGAGGTGTTCACGACGACGTCCGCGGCGATCGAGAACTCCTCGCCCGTGAGGCCGTCGCGCACGCGCACGCCGTCGGCGTCGAGCCCGACCGCCGCGAGGTGGTTCGCCGCCCGGGCGTGCGGGCCGGCGGCGAGCCCGTCGAAGAGCACGTCGAGCGCGAGGCGCTCGGGGTCGTGCATGCTCGCGTCGTAGTACGTGGCCGTGTACTTCACGCCGGGGTTCAGCGCAGGCAGCTCGGCGAGCGACCGCCGACGTCCGTGGAAGCGGTGCCTGGGTACGGCGCCGCCGTCGCGGGAGAAGGCGTCGTAGATGGTGAGGCCCGTCTTGATGAGGGCGGCCCCGCGCTCGGTGGGCTTGCCCTGCCGATGCGTGAGGAAGCGCAGCGGCGCCGAGAGGATGCCCGAGAAGGTGGAGAAGATCGGCACGGTCGTCTCGAGGGGCTTCACGTAATGCGGCGCGATGCGGATGAGCCCGTTGCGCTCCTCGACCGACTCCTGCACGAGTCGGAACTCGCCGTTCTCGAGGTACCGGATGCCACCGTGGATCATGTGCGACGACGCCGACGACGCGCCCGAGACGAAGTCGTCGCGCTCGACGAGCACGACGTCGACGCCCTGGAGGGCCAGGTCGCGGAACGTGGCGATGCCGTTGATGCCGCCGCCGATGATGAGCACGTCGGCGGACGGGCGGGCGTGGAGCGCCGCGACATCCGTGCGCGTGCCGTCGATTCGGCCGTGCTCGTGCGGCTGCGGGGTCGTGGGATGCGGAGACATCGCTGTCCTCTCGATGCGGGTGCGGGTGCGGGTGCAGTGGTGCGAGTGGTGCTCGACCGCGTCGGCTTGCGTCGATCGGCCGGGTGTGGATGAATACATCGTGAGCACGAGCGCACGCTGTTGCAAGCCGTGTGAACATATGTGCAAGGGGACCGGATGAGCGAGAACGAGCCGCGAGCGACCGTCGAGGGCGGCGACGCCGTGAACGGCAAGACCAGGGACGCACTGCGCGCCGCGCACCTCTACTACATGCAGGACCTCACGATGGACGCGATCGCGCACGAGCTGCACACCTCGCGTTCCTCCGTCTCGCGCCTGCTGAGCCACGCGCGGGCCAGCGGACTGGTCGAGATCTCGATCCATTCGCCGCTCGACCTCCCGAGCCGCATCGAGCAGGAGATCCTCGCGCGGCACGCGGTGCGGGCGCACGTCATCCCGGTGCCCGACCACGCCAGCGACGTGGACCGGCTCGATCGCGTCGCGCTCTCGGCTGCACGGATTCTCGGCCAGTACGTCGACTCGAACCAGGCCATCGGCGTGGCCTGGGGGTCGACGATGACCGCGATGAGCCGGCACCTCGTGCCGAAGGCCACCCACAACACCGAGATCGTGCAGCTGAACGGCGCCGGCAACGTGCGCACGACGGGCATCCTCTATGCGAGCGAGCTCCTGCGCCGCTTCGGCGACGCGTTCGGCGCGCGGGTGCAGCAGTTCCCGGTTCCCGCGTTCTTCGACGACCCGGCCACGAAGCGGGCGTTCTGGAAGGAGCGCAGCACGCGGCGGCTCCTCGACCTCCAAGGGCGCCTCGACGTCGCGATCTTCGGCGTCGGGTCGCCGTTCGCCGAGGTGCCGAGCCACGTCTACCAGGGCGGCTACCTCGAGCGGGCCGACTACGAGGGGCTCAGTCGCGAGGGCGCCGTGGGCGACGTGGCCACCGTCTTCTACCGCGCCGACGGCACGAGTGAGGGCATCGCCCTGAACGAACGTGCGACCGGACCAGACTTCGCCGTGCTCCGGCGTGCGCCCCGGCGGATCTGCGTCGTCTCGGGGCGGGCCAAGCTCCCGAGCCTGCGCGGTGCGCTCGCGGCCGGTCTCATCACCGACCTCATCGTCGACGAGGGCACCGCCCGGGCGCTCGTCGAGGCGTGACGAGATCGTGACCACCAGGCCACGGCCGCCGGGTTAGCGTATGGATGCCGCACCGAGCGGCACGGCGGAAGGAGCGGCGTGGAGGCAGGCGACGACCCGACGCCGCACCGGCCCGACCCCACGCCGCACCGGTCCCGGCCGCCCGTGGCCGCCATCGTGGCCGGCACGGCCGTCGCACTCGCGCTCGGCGTCCTCGGACATCAGTGGATCTCGACCACCGCCTACGAGGAGGTCTGGAGCGCCCTCGCCTCGACCGAGGCCGAGCTGACCGAGACGATCGACGACTACGAGGCCGGGCTGGATCGCTCCGACGCCGTCGCCGCCCGGGCCGAGGCGCTCCGCACGGTCGTCGGCGGCGACCTCGTCTCCCCCGACCTCGTCGAGGCCCTGGGCGCCGAGACCGATGAGCTGACCGCATCCCTCGACACGGCGCCCGCCGCGAGCGGCCCCCTCACGGGCCTCTTCGACGAACCGACGGAGTTCTCACCGGCCTGGGAGCGCTACGCCGATCTCGTCGCGATGGCCGAGGCGCTTCCCGAGCGCGCCGAAGCGCTCGAGACCTTCCAGCAGGCGGAAGCCGGCGTGCGACGGACTCGCGAGACGGTCGCCGAGCGCGTCGACGCGGTGTTCGCGGATGCCAGGGAACGAGCCGACGCGGAGATCGCATCGCACCCACTCGCGACGTACCGCACGGTGCTCGACGTGCGGCACCTGATCGACGGCAGCGGCGTCGACGGCCAGTCGAACAGCGCGACCGGGTTCACGCAGCTGGTCGACGCAGTCACCGCGCTGCGCGCATCGCAGGCCGCCGTCGAGGCGGCGCGCGCCGAGTATCCGCGCCGAGCCGAGATCGAGGACTTCGCCCGGTCCATCTCGCAGGGCGTCACGCTCGACTTCGAGTGGGCGTACGAGGTGGCGGGCGTGCCGAGCGACGGCTGGTACGCCGGCACGGCGGAGTTCTGGCCCGAGGACGGCGGCTGGGGTCACATCACCCTGACGTACAGCATCGACGACAGCTGGGACGACCGGAACGCCGAGGCGGTGGTCGTGCACGAGGTCGGCCACACGCAGGCGATCCGCCCGACGTGCGCCCCCATCTTCGAGGGCGCCGAGTTCCGGCGCGACCACGAGATGTGGGCGACCGCGTGGGCGATCGGCATGGGCTACGACCTCCCCGGGGCCGGCATCGAGGCCTACGGGCGACCCACCGACGCGCAGATCGCCGCCGCCGCGCAGTGCCGCTGAGCGAGGTGCGCCGTGCGGCGCCGGATGACGGGAATAGCCGGGCCGCGCACGCGTTGACCTAGAATCGACACGACAAACGTGCTCCGGGGTCGGTGGAAATCCGAGCCGGCGGTGACAGTCCGCGAGCTGGGAGTGCGAGGCCGAGAGGCCCCGCACGAGCGGTTGAACCGGTGGAATTCCGGTACCGACGGTGAAAGTCCGGATGGGAGGCGGCACGTGTCGGCTGTGCTGTGCGCAGCCGATGGAGGCGGTGGTCGACACCGCGGCATCGCCGATGCATCCCCCGGAGCCCTCAGGACAGGACACGGGATGACGACGGGTGAGCACACGATGGCGGATGCCGCAGCGATGCGCCGCGCCCTCGAGCTCGCCGTTCGCGGCCCCGCCCGCGGCGTCAACCCGCGCGTCGGCTGCGTCATCCTCTCGCCGCACGGCGACGTGCTCGCCGAGGGCTGGCATCGGGGCGCGGGCACGGCGCACGCCGAGGTCGACGCGCTCGCAAAGCTGGCTCCCGGCGCGGCCGAGGGGGCGACCGCCGTCGTCACGCTCGAGCCGTGCAACCACACGGGTCGCACCGGCCCCTGCGC
>NZ_JBFUCL010000193.1:0-7274 GCF_056405255.1 Agromyces sp. P1_H4
TCAGAGCTCCTCGCCGAGGGCGTGGCGGCCTTCGGCGACCACGACGGCGTGAGCCTCGACTACTTCGTCGTCGTCGACCCCGACACGTTCCTCCCCGTGTCCGAGGACTTCCGCGGACGTGCCCTCGTGCTCGTCGCGGCGCTGGTCGGGTCGACCCGCCTCATCGACAACGCGTACGTCGAGGTCGGCGCGGCGGGCTGAGGTCTCGAGGCTTGGGTCTCGAGGCGTGAGGTCCCGTGGGCCCAGGCCCGCGACATCCGCTCAGGCTCGCCCAAGTAGGCTGGTGCACGCACGTTTCCGCGAACCGAGAGTGAACGATGGCCCAGACCCAGACGGATGCCGCGACCGAGCCCACGGCCCCCGAGACCGGCGCCGACGAGATCAGCGCCGACGAGATCTCCGAGCAGAAGGCCGTGCGGCTCGCCAAGCGCGAACGGCTGATCGCGGCATCCGATGACCTCGGGCTGGGCGCCTACCCGGTGCGCCTGCCGATCACGGCGACGATCCCCGAGGTGCGCGACCGCTTCGTGGGTCTGGGCGTCGACGAGGCGAGCGGCGAGCATGTCGGCCTCGCCGGGCGCGTCGTCTACTCCCGCAACACGGGCAAGCTCTGCTTCGCGACCCTCCAGTCGGGCGATGGCAGCCGCATCCAGGCGATGGTGTCGCTGGCAGAGGTGGGCGAGGAGTCGCTCGCCGAGTGGAAGGAGCTCGTCGACCTCGGCGACCACGTCTTCGTCGAGGGCGAGGTGATCACGAGCCGCCGCGGCGAGCTGTCGATCATGGTCACCGGGTGGCGCATCGCATCGAAGTCGATCCTGCCGCTGCCGAACCTGCACAACGAGCTGTCCGAGGAGACGCGGGTGCGCAGCCGCTACCTCGACCTCATCGCTCGTGAGCAGGCCCGCCGCAACGTCATCGACCGCGCCAAGGTCAACGCGAGCCTGCGCCGCACCTTCGACGGGCTGAGCTTCATCGAGGTCGAGACCCCGATGCTCCAGGTCATGCACGGCGGCGCCTCCGCCCGCCCCTTCGTCACGCACTCGAACGCGTTCGACACCGAGCTCTACCTGCGCATCGCGCCCGAGCTCTACCTCAAGCGCGCGGTCGTCGGCGGCATCGAGCGCGTCTACGAGATCAACCGCAACTTCCGCAACGAGGGCGCCGACTCCACGCACAGCCCCGAGTTCGCGATGCTCGAGGCGTACGAGGCCTACGGCGACTACACGACGATGGCCGACCTCACGCAGCAGCTGATCCAGGATGCCGCGATCGCCACGAGCGGCTCGCACGTCGTCACGTGGGCCGACGGCACCGAGTTCGACCTCGGCGGCGAGTGGGACCGCATCTCGATGTACGGCACGCTGTCGGATGCCGTGGGGGAGCCGATCACCGCCGAGACCCCGATCGAGCGGCTCAAGGAGCTCGCCGACGCCGAGGGCATCGAGATCGACCACCCCCTGCCCGGCAAGTTCGTCGAGGAGCTCTGGGAGCACCACGTCAAGGGCTCCCTGCACCGCCCCACGTTCGTCATGGACTTCCCGCTCGACACCTCGCCGCTCGTGCGCGCGCACCGTTCGACGCCCGGCGTCGTCGAGAAGTGGGACCTCTACGTGCGCGGCTTCGAGCTGGCCACCGGCTACTCCGAGCTCGTCGACCCGGTCGTGCAGCGCGAGCGCTTCGTCGAGCAGGCGAAGCTCGCCGCGGGCGGCGACCCCGAGGCGATGCGCCTCGACGAGGAGTTCCTGCGCGCGCTCGAGTTCGGCATGCCGCCGTCGGGTGGCATGGGCATGGGCGTCGACCGGCTGCTCATGGCGCTCACCGGCCTCGGCATCCGCGAGACGATCCTCTTCCCACTGGTCAAGTGAGCCGACCTTCCCACCGATGAGCGGATGCCGCAGATGAACGACTACCTCCCGAAGCGCGAGCTCGAGCCCGACCCCGACCCGAAGCGCCCGTCGAACACGCGCCTCGCGATCTGGATCATCGTGGGCGCGATCGGCCTGTACCTGCTCGGCTCGGGCATCTGGGGCATCGTCACCGGAGGCTGACGCCGAAACCGGGCCGAACCCGTATCCTTGAGGGGCTATGAACGAATTCTGGGCGAACGCCATCTGGTCGGTCGCGCCGACCGTGCTCATCGGGCTGATCTTCTGGTTCGTGATGCGCGCGATCATCCGCGCCGACCGCAGTGAGCGCAAGGCGTACGCCCGCATCGAGGCGGAAGAGCGAGCCAAGCTCGGGCGCGAACACCCCGCCGGATGACGATCGACATCACGACGTCGCAGATCACTGCGCTCGTCGCTGCTGCGGTCATCGTCATCGACCTCGTCATCCGCGTCATCGCGGTCATCGTCGTGCCGCGCAATCGCCGGCCGACGGCGGGCATGGCGTGGCTGCTCGCCATCTTCTTCATCCCCATCCTCGGCATCCTCGTCTTCTGGCTGATCGGCAACCCGAAGCTCCCGAAGCACCGCCGTGAGAAGCAGGCCGAGGTCGACGAGTTCATCCGCGAGTCGACGCACGGCGTCGAGCGGGTCAGCGACAGCACCACGTGGCCGCGCTGGTTCGACGGGGTGGTGCGCCTCAACCGCACGCTCGGCGCGATGCCCCTCATCGGCTCGAACAGCGCCAGCCTGATCGGCGACTACCAGGGCTCGCTCGACGCCATGACCGAGGCGATCGACGGCGCCGAGCGCTACGTGCACGTCGAGTTCTACATCTTCGCCTACGACCGCACGACGGCGGCGATGTTCGACGCGCTCGGGGCTGCCGTCGCGAGGGGCGTCGAGGTGCGGGTGCTGCTCGACCACATCGCGTCGTTGCGCGTGAAGGGCTACCGCAAGACCCTGAAGCGCCTCGACCGCATGGGGGTGCGCTGGCAGCTGATGCTGCCGGTGCAGCCCCTGAAGGGCCGCTACCAGCGGCCCGACCTGCGCAACCATCGCAAGATCCTCGTCGTCGACGGCGAGGTCGGCTTCATGGGCTCGCAGAACATCATCGACCGCTCGTACAACAAGCGGTCGAACATCCGTCGCGGCCTGAAGTGGAAGGAACTCGTCGCCCGCGTCGAGGGCCCGATCGTCTCGGGCCTCGAGGGGATCTTCCTCACCGACTGGTACCTCGAGACCGGCGAGGCGCCGATGCGCGAGATCGTGCCGCTCGGGCAGGCGGGCGAGGCGCAGGACCTGGACTGCCAGGTCGTGCCGAGCGGCCCGGGATACAACAACGAGAACAACCTGAAGCTGTTCCTCGCCCTGATGTACGCGGCGCAGGAGCGCATCATCCTCACGAGCCCCTACTTCGTGCCCGATGAGGCGATGCTCCGGGCGATCAGCGGCGCCACCCAGCGCGGCGTGCACGTCGAGCTCTTCGTCTCGGAGATCGGCGACCAGGCCCTCGTCTACCACGCGCAGCGGTCGTACTACGAGGCGCTGCTGCGCGCCGGCGTGAAGATCTGGCTCTACCAGTCGCCGTACATCCTGCACTCGAAGCACTTCACGATCGACGAGGACGTCGCCGTCATCGGGTCGAGCAACATGGACATCCGTTCCTTCGAGCTCAACATGGAGGTGTCGCTCCTCGTGCGCGGCGCGTCGTTCGTGCGCGAGATGCGCGCGGTCGAGGACGGCTACCGGCGGAACAGCCGCGAGCTCACGCTCGACGAGTGGCTGACCCAGCCCCTGCGGTCGACGATCCTCGACAACCTCGCGCGGCTCACCTCGGCACTGCAGTAGGCGTCACCCGTCGGCGCCGGACGGTCGGCCGGATTCTGAGGAATCGTTCCGTTTCTTCCGCAGAGTCGATAGAGTCCGACTGAGGCAGCACCCCACGAACTCCGAGTGCTCGGGGTGTCGGGGTGCGGCTGAGAGGACGTTCATGTCTCGCACCCGGGCCGTCTCCCTTGCGGCAGTCGCTGCGTTGCTCGGCGCGTTCCTCGCACCCATCGTGGTGGCCGGGCCGGCGAACGCCGCGACGCTCACGCCCTCCGGTCTCGACACGGGGTTCCAGCTCGATGGCGACAAGACGGGCGGCACGCCGCCGAACACCTTCGACTGGGACAGCTTCCTGACGCCGCCTCAGCCCGACGGCGATTTCACGTTCACCCCGACCGGCGCCTACACGACCGCCGACGGGTACCCGTCGACGGGCATCCTCGACGCCACGTTCGACTGGGACAACGGCTCGCTCGCCGCCTCGTGCTCTGCCACGGGGACGGATGCCACGGGCGCGCCCGGCAGCCAGACGCCGAACACCATCCCGTGGGCGCCCGGACCCTCGAACGTGAACGACAAGGGCGATCTCTGCAGCACGGCGTCGGCCTACGAGGTCGTGACCTCGCCAGACGGCATCCGGCACCTCGTGCTCTACAACTACTGGACGCGGCTGGTCGGCAACGGCAGCCTCAGCGTGCTGCAACTGCTCGAGGGGCCGGCGCTGGGCCGTTGCGACGACATCCTCGTGGTGTTCGACTACGACTCGAGCGGGTCGAACGTGACCGTGCAGTTCCGGCGCTGGGCCACGGTCGGCGACTGCGCCAACCCGAACTCGGCCGGCACCTGGATCCCGAGCGGCGACCCCATCGACTTCGCATGGGCCGTCGKCGTGCGCACCGAGGGTCCCCTGCCGGTCGGGAACCAGCCGCAGGCGACGTTCGGCGAGTTCGGCGTCGACCTCACCGCCGCCGGTCTCTTCAGCCCGCAGGAGTGCACGACCTTCCGGGTCTCCACGATGCTCACCCGTACGGGCGCGGACTTCGGCGCGCAGACGCAGGACTACTACGTGCCCGACGCGGACGCGCTCACCGTGGCGAACTGCGGCACGCTCAGCGTCACGAAGGACACGCTGCCCGCCGGCATCGACAGTGACGATCGCTTCGACACCCTCATCGACCGCACTGGCGGAGGGATCGTGCTGCCGGCGACGGACGCGACCGAGATCGCCGACGACATCGGCATCGGCGAGACGAACACCTACGAGGGCGTGCTCGCGGCCGACGATTACCAGTTGGTCGAGACCGTCTCGGGCCCGTGGGCGATGCAGTCGATGCGCTGCGCCACGGTGCAGCCGGGCACCAGCCAGGCCATCGAGTTCGTCCTCGACGATCCGTCCGACGTGTTCACCGTGTACCCGTCGACCATCACGACGTGCCGCATCGTCAATGCCACCTCGACGGTGACCGTGACGAAGCAGACCCTGCCCGACGGTGCGGCCCAGGCCTTCGCCTTCGACATCGGCGGGCAGTCGGCATCGCTCAGCGACGGCCAGAGCGCGACGTTCGCCTTCGCGCCCGGCACTGAGGTGGACATCTCCGAGGTGGTGCCCGACGGCTGGCTCGACAGCGCCGAGATCACCTGCAACGCCCCCGGCGCGATCGTCGACGAGACCGTTCCGAGTGCGACCGTGACGACGGTCGCCGGACTGGATGTCGCGTGCACGTTCACGAACACCCAGCTCGCCACCATCCGCATCGCGAAGGAGCTCTTCGACCCGGCCGGCGGCGGCACGTTCGACTTCACCGGCGACTGGACGACCGGGGACCCCCTCCTTCCGGCCGACGGCTCGTTCTCGATCGACGCCGCGACCGGCGACGGCGTCGACTACTTCGCCACCTTCACGGGCGTCGAGCCGGGTGACTACAGCGTGACCGAGCTCCCCGACGCCGACACCCTCTTGGTGACGCTCCTCTGCACCATCGACGGCCAGGACGTCTTCTTCGAGGACACGCCGACCGCCGACTTCACGCTCGCCCCCGGGGCGACGGTGACCTGCTACTACACGAACGCGGTTCCGGGCCAGATCTTCGTGCTCAAGGAGACCGTGCCGTTCGAGTACGACCAGGACTTCGCCTTCGAGTTCGAGTCCGAGGGCGACCCGACCGTCCCGTTCACGCTCAACGCCGGCGTGCAGGACCAGGCGACGTGGGCGAGCGACCCGCTGCCGGGAGGCACCTACACCGTCACCGAACTCGGCGGCGTCACAGACTGGGCGCTCACCGACATCACGTGCAACGTGCCCGGCGGCAGCTTCACGCCGAATCTCGACGATGGCACCGCGGTGATCGAACTGCCCGACACCGGCATCGCCGGATGCCGCTTCACGAACACCGCGACACCCGGCCAGGCGACGGTCACGAAGACCGCGACCGGGATCGCCGACGGATTCGACTGGTCGTTCGACTTCGACCTCGTGAACGACGACACCGGGGAGGTGCAGACCCTTCCGGTCGACACCGCGAATCCGGCCGCGACGTTCAGCGACCTGACGCCGGGCGTGAACTACACGCTGCGCGAGGTGCCGGCGGCCGGCTGGACCTCCACGCTGGCGTGTACCGGCCTCGACGACCTCGACCCCGCGACGGTCGGATGGCAGTTCGTCGGGCCGCCCGCCTTCGACCTCGAGTGCACCGCCGAGAACACGGCGACTCCCGGGGACGTCACCATCACCAAGAGCGTCACCAGGGTCGCCGACACGCTCGACTGGGGCTTCGAGTTCACCCTCGATCCGGCCGACGGCGTCACGCCCGGCGCCACCCAGACCGTGACCGGCACGGGGCCCACGACGGGATCGGCGACGTGGCAGGGGCTCCTGCCGGGAGTGACCTACACGCTCGTCGAGACCGATGCCGACGGCTGGATCGAGGGCCAGATCCAGTGCCAGGCGGGTCAGCTCGCCGACCTCGACACCGCCGCGGCGGGCTTCCAGTTCGTCGCCCAGCCAGGGCTCAGCCTCGCCTGCACCGTGTCGAACACGCCGGAGCCCATCGACCTGACCATCACCAAGACGGCGCTCGGCGGTGACGGCACCTTCCAGTTCGTGCTGACGCCGATCGATCCCGTGGGCGAGGCGATGGTGGGCTCCACCGCGACGAGCGGCGGCACTGGCGTCGCAAMCTTCACCGACCTCGTCGCGGGCACGACCTACCGGCTCGAGGAGCTCGAGTTCGCCGACTGGATCAGCGGCGAACTCGTGTGCGACGTCACCCGGGCCGGCGGCGGAATAGAGGACCTCGTCCTCACGGCCTTCACGGTGCAGGCGGGCGACAACGTGGCGTGCTCGATCACGAACGAGGCCGTCGGCACGATCGTCATCGCGAAGAACGTCGAGGGCGACGACGGCACGTTCTCGTTCGTCGGCGACTGGGCCGAACCGCCCGACTTCAGCATCGAGACGACCGGGGGCTCAGGCTCCGCCGTCTTCCCGCTCATCGCACCCGGGACCTACACGGTCGAGGAGCTCGCGCAGGCCGGATACGAGAACACGGACCTCGTCTGCGT
>NZ_JBFUCL010000194.1:0-7191 GCF_056405255.1 Agromyces sp. P1_H4
GCGTCGAGCCGCTCGGCCCGACCACCGACCGCTGCGTCAGCGTCGACGGCGTCGACTGGGTCATCGACGAGTCGGATGCCCCGAACTACCTCTTCACGACCTACGGCCGCACGCCCACCGTCGAGGTGCTCATCGACAACGACGCGGTCTCGGGCACCACCGCGATCTCCGACCTCTCGGCCGCCGTCGGCGTCATCCCCGCCGAGGGCGGCTGCGTCGGCCTCGACGACGCCGGCTAGCGGGCGCCCCTGGCCTTGCCGACCTGGATCAGCTCGTCGATGAGCTCGGGGTAGCTCAGGCCCGTCTGGAGCCAGCAGGTCGGGAACATCGAGATGGGCGTGAAGCCGGGCATGGTGTTGACCTCGTTGACGACGTAGCCGTCGTCGGTGAGGAACACGTCGACGCGGGCCAGCCCCTCGGCCCCGATGGCCTCGAACGCCCGCCGCGCGACCCGCTGCAGCTCGAACAGCTCGCCGTCGCCGAGATCGGCCGGGCAGATCAGGTCGACGCCGGGCGCGTCGAGGTACTTCGCCTCGAAGTCGTAGAAGTCTCGGCCGGTGACGACGACCTCACCCGCGACGCTCACGCGAACCTCGCCCGCCTCGCGACCCTCGAGCACGCCGCACTCGATCTCGCGGCCGACCACCGCCGACTCGACGAGGACGGTGCGGTCCTCCGCGAAGGCGGTGTCGRGCGCCTCGTGCAGCTCGGACCAGTCCGCGACCTTGCTCACTCCGACGGAGGATCCCGCCCGAGCCGGCTTCACGAACACCGGCAGGCCCAGGCTGTGCACCCTGCGCTTCCAGAGCTCGGGGTCCGATGCCAGCCCCGCACGCGTGAGCGTGACCCAGGGCGCCACCTGGATGCCCGCGCCCTCGAGCACGGTCTTCGTGACGTGCTTGTCCATGCCGATCGCCGACGACAGCACGCCGTTGCCGACGTACGGCAGGCCGACGAGCTCCAGGAGGCCCTGCACCGTGCCGTCCTCGCCGAACCGGCCGTGCAGGATCGGGAAAACCACGTCGACGTCGCCGAGCGAGCGCTCGCCCGCGGCATCCGTCACCGTCAGCGCCCGCGACGCGGTGCTCTCGGGCCAGCGCACGCGCGTGCCGTTGTCGACGACCTCGGGGAGGTGCTCGGGATCGAGGGCGAACCGATCGGGGTCGTCGGCCTCGAGCACGAACGCGCCGTCGCGGGTGATCCCGACGGGGATCACCTCGTAGCGGTCACGGTCGATCGCCCGGAGCACTCCTCCCGCTGTTGCGCAGCTGATCGAATGCTCGCTTGAGCGCCCGCCGAACAGGAGAACCACCCTGAGCTTGTCCATCCAATGTCCTTTCGCCCTGGGGCTCGTCGTCGGTCGTGAGGTGCGGTGCGATGTCCTTGGGGTCGAGCGTGCCGGCCAGTACCTGCCGCACCTGCTCGACGATGGGCATCTCGACGCCCTTGGCGCGCGCCAGCTCGAGGATCGGCGCGACGGAGGCGAGGCCCTCGGTGGTCTGCTGCATCTGGTTCACCACGTCGTTCAGGTGATAGCCCTGGCCGAGCAGCCGCCCGGCGGTGTTGTTGCGCGAGAGCGGCGACTGGCTCGTCGCGATGAGGTCTCCGAGACCCGCGAGTCCCGACAGCGTCTCGGGGTGCGCGCCGAACGCGACCGCGAAGTCCGTCATCTCGACGAGGCCCCGCGTGATGATCGACGCCTTCGTGTTCTCGCCGTAGCCCGCGCCGTCGACGATGCCGATCGCGACCGCGATCAGGTTCTTCAGCACCCCGCCGAACTCGGTGCCGATGACGTCGGTGTTCACGAACGAGTGGAAGTACCGATTGCGGGCGACGGATGCCACGGCCTGGGCGGTCTCGAGACTCGTCGACGAGACGACCGCCGCCGTCGGCTGCTCCTTCGCGATCTCGAGCGCGAGGTTGGGCCCCGAGATCACGGCGATCTGGGACTCGTCGATCCTGAGCACCTCGGCGATGACCTCGCTCATGCGCAGGCCGCTGCCCTTCTCGACGCCCTTCATCAGCGACACCACCGTCGCCTCGGCATGGAGGTGCGGCGCCGCGATCTTCAGGTTGTCGCGGAGCGCCTGGCTCGGCACCGACACGTACACCTGCTCGGCGCCGGCGAGCGCGAGGTCGAGGCGGCTCGTCGCGCGGAGGCCGAGCGGGAGGTTGATGCCCGGGAGGTAGTCGCTGTTGCGCTTGCCCTCCTGGATCTCGCGGGCGAGCTCTGGCCGGCGCGCCCAGATCACGACGTCGGCGCCGCCGTCGGCGAGGATCTTCGCGAACGTCGTGCCCCAGCTGCCGGCGCCGAGCACGGCGACGCGCTTGCCGGGCGCCTTCTTCGCGGACGCCCTAGCCATCGAGTCGCCCCGTCTCCTTCTGGCCGTGGGCCGCAGGATCCCAGCGCTCCGGCGGAGCCGGCTCGCCACGCACCTCGGCGAGGAGACCGGCGATCGCGTCCATGAGCTCGCCCGTCGCCTTCAGCAGCGACGCCTGGTCGAGCGGCTTTCCGCGGTAGGCGCTGAGGTCGAGCGGCTCGCCGATGATCACGTCGATCGTCTTGCGCGGGAACAGGCTCAGCTTCTTGCCGTAGCGCGGCAGCAGCTCCTGCGTGCCCCAGTGCGCGGCCGGGATGATCGGGATGTCGCGCTCGAGGGCGATGCGCACGGCGCCCGTCTTACCGCGCATCGGCCAGAGGTCGGGCTCGCGCGTCAGCGACCCCTCGGGGTAGACGACGACCATGCGACCCTTCGCCACAAGGTCCTCGGCCGCGCGGAGGGCGGCATGGCTCTTGCTGCCCGCCCGCTCCACGGGGATCTGGCCGGAGGTGCGCAGCAACCAGCCGAGCACGGGGTTCTTGAAGAGCGACGCCTTGGCGAGGAACCGCGGCGCGCGACCGAGCTTCCAGCAGACGACGCCCATGACGACGGGGTCGATCTCGCTGTAGTGGTTCGGCGCGAGCACGAAGGCGCCGGCCTGCGGCATCCGCTCGGAATGGTGGAAGCGGAAGCGCACGACGAGGTTGAACAGCGGGAGGACGAGCACGGCGAGCAACCAGAAGAACGAGGGTCGCCGCTTCTCGGAACGCGGCTTCAGTGCAGCGTCGGACGCCGGAGGATGGTGGGGCACTCCCCCATTATCCTTCGAGTTCGAAGTCCGCCCCGAGGAGCTCGAGCTTCGTGATGAAGTTCTCGTACCCGCGCGCGATGATGCCCACGTTCGAGACCGTCGAACGGCCCTCGGCGGTCAGCGCCGCGATGAGGTGGCTGAAGCCGCCGCGCAGGTCGGGCACCTCGATGTCGGCGCCGTGCAGCTTCGCCGGTCCGGAGATCACGGCCGAGTGCTGGAAGTTGCGCTGGCCGAAGCGGCACGCCCCGGCGCCGAGGCACTCCTTGTGCACCTCGATCGACGCGCCCATCTCGACGAGCGCGTCGACGAAGCCGAAGCGCTGCTCGTACACGGTCTCGTGCACGATCGACACGCCGTTCGCCTTCGACAGGGCGACCACGAGCGGCTGCTGCCAGTCGGTCATGAAGCCGGGGTGCACGTCGGTCTCGATGATCACCGGCTTGAGCTCGCCACCCGGGTGGAAGAAGCGGATGCCGTCCTCCTGGATCTCGAAGTCGCCGCCGACCTTGCGGAAGACGTTGAGGAACGTGAGCATCTCGGCCTGACGCGCGCCGCCGACGAAGATGTCGCCGTCGGTGGCGAGGGCGGCGGCCGCCCAGCTGGCGGCCTCGTTGCGGTCGAAGAGCGCGCGGTGCGTGTAGCCGTCGAGCTTCTCGACGCCCTCGATGCGGATGACGCGGTCGGTGTCGACCGTGATGATCGCGCCCATCTTCTGCAGGATGTTGATGAGATCCATGATCTCGGGCTCGATCGCGGCACCCGAGAGCTCGGTGATGCCGTCGGCGAGCACTGCGGTGAGCAGCACCTGCTCGGTGGCGCCGACGCTCGGGTACGGCAGGGCGACCTTGGCTCCATGGAGTCCGTTGGGCGCCGACATCCGGATGCCGCTCGGGAGCTTCTCGACGATGGCGCCGAAGTTGCGCAGCACCTCGAGGTGGTAGTCGATGGGGCGGTCGCCGATGCGGCATCCGCCGAGGTCGGGGATGAACGCCTCGCCGAGGCGGTGCAGCAGCGGCCCGCAGAAGAGGATCGGGATGCGGCTGGAGCCCGCGTGCGCGTCGATGTCGGCCATGTGCGCCGTCTCGACCGCCGACGGGTCGAGGATGAGCTCGCCCTCGTCGACGCCGTGCGTCACGCTCACGCCGTGCACCTCGAGGAGGCCGCGCACGATGCGGACGTCGCTGATGTTGGGGACGTCCTTCAGCACGCTCGGCGTGTCGCCGAGGATCGCCGCGACCATCGCCTTGGTGACGAGGTTCTTGGCGCCTTTCAGCTCGATGCGGCCCCGCAGGGGCTTGCCGCCGTTGATGGTGATGCGGTCGACATTCAGTCCGACTGCCGATCCGTGGTTCTTGGCGTCCTGCCCGAGCGTGTTCACAGACTCCCTGATTCTGCCGGCTCCCGGATGGGGAGGGTCTTCGGCCGCCAAGCTTCTCGATGTGACTCGAACTCGGCGATCGACTCCTCGTCCCGCAGGGTGAGCCCGATGTCGTCGAGCCCTTCGAGAAGCCTCCACCGAGTGTAGTCGTCGATGTCGAACGGCACCGTGAGCGTTCCGACGCTCACCGTACGCTCAACCAGATCGACCGTGACGGGTATTCCCGGGTCGGCCTCGACCTGCTCCCAGAGGCGCTCGACGTCCTCGTAGGCGACCTGCGCGGCGAGCAGGCCCTGCTTGCCCGAGTTGCCCCGGAAGATGTCGCCGAAGCGCGAGCTGATCACCACGTCGAAGCCGTAGTCGCGCAGCGCCCAGACGGCGTGCTCGCGGCTCGAGCCCGTGCCGAAGTCGGGACCGGCGATCAGGATGCGGGCGCCGCGGTACTGCTCCTGGTTCAGGATGAAGTCGGGATCCTGCCGCCAGGCGTAGAACAGGGCGTCGTCGAAGCCGGTCTTCGTGACCCGCTTCAGGAACACCGCGGGGATGATCTGGTCGGTGTCGACGTTCGAGCGGCGAAGCGGAACGGCGGTGCCGGTGACGGTGCTGATCTTCTGCATGGTCAGCGCGCCCCTTCCTGCTCGAGGTCCCACGGACTGGACAGCGTGCCGCGGATGGCCGTGGCCGCCGCGACGAGCGGAGACACGAGGTGCGTGCGACCGCCCTTGCCCTGCCGGCCCTCGAAGTTGCGGTTCGACGTGGACGCGCAGCGCTCGCCCGGGGCGAGCTGGTCGGGGTTCATGCCGAGGCACATCGAGCACCCGGCGAAGCGCCACTCGGCGCCGAACTCCTCGAACACCTTGTCGAGGCCCTCGGCCTCGGCCTCCAGTCGCACGCGGGCCGAGCCCGGCACCACCATGACGCGCACGCCGTCGGCCTTGCGCTTGCCCTTCACGATCGACGCGAACGCGCGGAGGTCTTCGATGCGGCTGTTCGTGCAGGAGCCCATGAAGACCGCGTCGACGTGCACGTCCTTCAGCGGAGTGCCGGGCGCGAGGTCCATGTACTCGAGCGCCCGCTCGGCGGCCGCACGCTCGTGCTGGTCGTCGATGGACGAGGGGTCGGGCACCGACTCGGAGAGCGAGACGCCCTGGCCGGGGTTCGTGCCCCATGTGACGAACGGCTCGAGCGCGTCGGCGTCGATGAACACCTCGGCGTCGAACTCCGCACCCTCGTCGGTCGCGAGGGTCTCCCAGTAGGCGACCGCGTCGTCCCAGTCGGCGCCGGCCGGCGCATGGGCGCGGCCCTTGAGATACGCGTAGGTCGTGGCATCCGGAGCCACCATGCCGGCCCTCGCGCCGGCCTCGATCGACATGTTGCAGATCGTCATGCGGCCGTCCATCGAGAGCGCGCCGATGGCGCTGCCGCGGTACTCGAGCACGTAGCCCTGCCCGCCGCCCGTGCCGATCTTCGCGATGACCGCGAGGATGATGTCCTTCGCCGTGACGCCCGGACGGAGCGCGCCCTCGACGTTGATCGCCATGGTCTTGAACGGCTTCAGCGGCAGCGTCTGCGTGGCCATGACGTGCTCGACCTCGCTCGTGCCGATGCCGAACGCCATCGCTCCGAACGCGCCGTGCGTCGAGGTGTGCGAGTCACCGCAGACCACGGTGATGCCCGGCTGCGTGAGGCCGAGCTGCGGGCCGACGACGTGCACGATGCCCTGCTCGACGTCGCCGAGCGAGTGCAGGCGGATGCCGAACTCCTTCGCGTTGCGACGGAGCGTCTCGATCTGCGTGCGGCTCGTCGGGTCGGCGATCGGCCGGTCGATCGCGAGCGTCGGCGTGTTGTGGTCCTCCGTCGCGATCGTGAGATCGGGACGACGCACCGGCCGGCCGGCCAGGCGGAGGCCGTCGAAGGCCTGCGGGCTCGTGACCTCGTGCACGAGGTGCAGGTCGATGTAGATGAGGTCGGGAGTGCCGTCCTCGCCCTTCTTCACGAGATGGGCGTCCCAGACCTTCTCGGCCAGCGTGCGAGGCCGTGCCCCGTCGGTGTTCGCGGGGATCGTGGATGCTGCGTTCATGCGTTCGCTTCCTCAGAATCTGTGGTCAGCCGACAACGGACTCCGCGACGGGATCGGCCTAGAACGAGGCCCCGCCGCGGCACCGAAGAAGAAGTCGTGAAGCGCGCACCATCTCAGGCTACACCGAGTTGAGCGGAGCCCGATCCAGCGTGACGGCGAACTCCCCGAGCAGGATCGTCGACCCGCCGGCGACCGCGGAGGCCAGCCCGGGGTCGAGTTCGACCTCGTCGCCCTCGGGCGTCAGCACGCGGCTGCCGTTCGTCGAATGCAGGTCGGTGACCGTGACCCGTTCGTCGACGACCTCGACGAGCGCGTGCGTCTTCGACACCGACCGGGCGGGGTCCTCCAGGCGGATCGTGGCCGCCCCCGGCCTCCCTGCCTCGGCGACCGGATCACGGCCGAGCACCACGGGACGGAGGAGGAGCACCTCGAGTCCGTCGGCGGTGCGCAGGCGCCAGGCGCCCGGCTGCGGGGTGGGCGTGGGCGCCTCGACGCGCACGGGCGGAGCGGCGGGAACGGCCGCGCTCGGCGGCCCCGGAGGCAGTGGCGGCAGCGGCGCGCGCGGCGCGACCGGACCCGTGGGCGGGGCGAAGGTCGGCAG
>NZ_JBFUCL010000195.1:0-7140 GCF_056405255.1 Agromyces sp. P1_H4
CCGGAAGGTCGATTCGCGTCATCTCGACGACGCGCCGACCACGCTGACGGCCGACGATCGCCAGACGCCCGCGCGGGGCGCCCGAATCCCGCGTCAGGCGTCGCGTGCTGGCGCGGGCAGCGACACGTCGAGCAGCGCCGCGGCGACCGACCGGATGAGCGCGGTGACCTCGCCGTGGGTCTTGGTGCCCGCGAGGATGTCCATCACGAGGCCGTCCTCCAGCGCGACGAGCGCCCAGGCCACCTCGGTGACCTGGATGCGCGGATGGAAGACGCCGTCGGCGACGCCGTCGTCGAGGATTCCGACATAGATCTCGACCTGGCGACGGTCGAGGGCGTGGTCGGCGTCGTTGAGCGACTCGTCGCGCAGGCCGGCCGGCCAGAACTCGTAGAGGATGCGCGACTCGTCACCCTCGAGCCCGCCGGTGCTGCCGGCCTCGATGGCGGCCGTGAGCCGCTGAGCCGGAGTACTTGCCTCCGTGACCGCCCGGCTGATGGTGTCGATGAACCGGTCGCTCGCCGCATAGACGAGCTCGCGCACGATCTCGTTGAGCCCCGTGAAGTAGTAGAGCACCGCCGACGGCTCCATGTCTGCGGCGGTCGCGATGGCACGCAGCGTGGTGCCCTCGGCGCCTTCGCGTACGGCCACGTGACGGGCGGCGTCGAGGATGGCGAGGCGACGCTCGGCCTTGCGGTTGGGACGGGGCACCCGTTCATTCTGCCGCGATCGGCGGCGAAGGCGTCCCGCGCACGCCGTTCTCTGAATCACGTACGGAGAACACTTGACGTTCGACCGCCTGATTGTTTGAATGCCATTCAACTGAGTTGTCTGAAGATCGTTCAGACAACGCTCGCAGTCGAAGGAGACTCGATGAGCCCGACACCTCTCGCCCCGGCGGCGTTGCCCACGGCGGGCGCACCCGACAAGGGCCTCCAACGCAACGCGCTCGGCCTCGGCCGCATCGTGGCACTCGGCCTCGCCGCCGTCGCCCCGGCGTACAGCCTCGCGGTCACGCTCGGATACGTGGTCGGGGCCGTCGGTGTGCAGACCCCGGCCGCCTTCCTGCTCGGCTTCGTGCCGATCCTCTTCACCGCGTTCGCGTTCCGCGACCTGAATCGGGCCATGCCCGACTGCGGCGGCGTCTTCGTCTGGATCTCGCGGGCGCTCGGCCCGTTCGCGGGATGGTTCTTCGGGGGATGGGTGCCGCAGGTCGCGACGTTCATCGCCACGGCTGCGCTCGCCGAGGTCGCCACGGTGTACCTCCTCGACGCCGTCGGACTCGGGTTCATCACCGACGATCCCGTCGCGACGATCGCGATCGCGATCGGCCTCATCGCGCTCAGTGCCGCGGTCGCCGTGCGAGGGATCGAGCTCGCGGCCTGGATCCAGTACGCCCTCATCGCGCTGCAGATCGTGGCGATCGGCGGATTCTGCGTGGCCGCGTTCTCGGCGATGGCCGCCGGCACCGCGCCCTCGACCGGCGGGCCGGTGAGCCTCAGCTGGTTCAACCCGTTGGCCGTCGGCGATCCCGCCGGACTCGTCGCGGGCGTCATCCTGTGCCTGTTCATCTACTGGGGCTGGGACGCGCTCATCTCCGTCAACGAGGAGACGACGGAGCGTTCCCGTACGCCCGGTCGTGCCGTGATCATCTCGACGGTCATCCTGCTCGTGCTCTACTGCGGCGCCTCGGTCGCCGCGATCGGCTACGGCGGGGTCGACCTGATCACGTCGGATGCCGCCGTCGACGACGTGCTCTCGGTGCTCGGCCCGCTCGCCACAGGCGAGGTCTTCGGCCGAGTGATCACCCTGGCGATCGGGCTGTCCGCACTTGCGGCGCTCTTCACGGTGGCCGTGAGCACGCCCCGCACCTGGCTCAGCATGGCCACCTACCGGGCGCTGCCCGCGACCGTCGGCCGGGTGCATCCCGTGCACCGCACCCCTCACGTCGCCACCTACTGGTGGGCCGGACTCAGCGTCGCCACGATCGTCGTGCTGACGCTGGTCTCGAGTGACTTCATCGGCCTCGCGATCCTCGCGATCGGCTTGATGGTCGCCGCCTACTACGCCGTCACCGCGATCGCGGCGATCGTCTACTTCGCTCCCGACCTGCGTCGCGGGCCCAGGCCCTTCATCGTCGCCGGTGTCCTGCCCGCGCTCGGCGCCCTGCTCATGATCGTGGCGTTCGTCGTGAGCGCGATCGACATGGCCCGACCCGAGTACGTGGGGGAGTCCGTCCTCGGCGTGGGCACCGTGTTCTGGATCGGAGTGGGCGCCCTGGTGCTCGGCATCATCGTCACGCTCCTGCTCCGGCCCGCGTTCCCCGAGTTCTTCGCCCGACGCGTCATTCCCGTCGGCACGGTTCGAGATCACGACTTCGTGATCGCCGATCCAGCGGATGCCGCGCCCGCCGTTGCAGCCCCCATCGCCGCCGAGACCGACCCGGCCCGCCCCGCAGACCCCACCCGAGAGGAGCGCTGATCGTGCGCACCCTGTCCATCGCCGCCATTCAGACCACCGCGGTCGCGCGCGACCTCGACGCCACGTGGCAGCGGKTCGCCGGCCAGGTGCGCGCCGCGGTCGCCATGCGGCCGCACGTCGACCTGGTCGTCGTGCCCGAGCTGCTGCTCGCGGCGCCGGGGCCACTGCTCGTCGACGACCCGCAGTTCGACGAGCGGGCCGCGACGAGCATCCCCGGCCCGGTCACCGACCGGCTCGGCGACCTCGCCCGCGAGCTCGGCGTCTGGCTCGTGCCCGGATCCCTCGTCGAGCGAGACGACGACGGCCGGCTCTTCAACACCGCCGTCGCGATCTCACCCGAGGGCGAGGTCGTCGCCCGCTACCGCAAGCTCTTCCCATGGCGGCCGTATGAGGCGCTGGAGCCGGGCAGTGACTTCGTCACGTTCGACATCCCGGGCAAGGGCCGGGTCGGGCTCGCGATCTGCTTCGACGGCAGCTTCCCCGAGGTGGCGCGGCAGCTGGCGTGGCTCGGCGCCGACGTGATCATCCAGCCCACGCTGACCACCACCCGCGATCGCGAGATGGAGGTCGTGATGTCGCGTGCGAACGCCTTCGCGAATCAGGTCTTCGTCGTCAACCTGAACGGCGCCTCGCCCGCCGGCGTGGGGGCGAGCGTGCTCGTCGACCCCGAGGGCACGATCATGCAGCAGGCCGGCGAGGGCGAGGAGGTGCTGTTCGGGGTGCTCGACCTCGAACGTGTGCGACTCGTGCGGGAGCACGGCACGTTCGGCCTGAACCGTCCCTGGACCCAGCTCGCCGACCAGTGCGCGCTCGTGCGGTACCCGATGTACGGCGGGGCGACCTTCCAGCCCCCGGCCTGGGCGACCGACGCCGTCCCCGCGTGACAGCCGACCGGGAGCCCCGCCCACCGGCCGTGCGAGGTGACGCGAATCGACCTTCCCGAGCGCCGGAAGGTCGATTCGCGTCATCTCGGCAGCTGGGTGCCCGGGTACGGCTGGGCGGATGCCGCGTGCGAGGCGGATGCCGCGGCGCCGGCGTGCGCGGGGCAGGCGGCGGTGTCGCACGACGCGCACACGACGAGCTGCGTGCGGCACGCGGCATCCGTGCAGTTGGCGGTGCGGTTCGTGGCCGCGCCGCACACCGTGCAGGTGCCGATCACCGCGGCGTGGTCGCTGAAGTCGACCGAGCCGCGCCCGTCGAAGACGTAGAGCGAGCCGTCCCACAGGCCGTCGTCGCCGTAGCGCTCGCCGTAGCGCACGATGCCGCCCTCGAGCTGGTAGACCTCGCCGAAGCCGCGGCTCGCCATCAGGCTCGACAGCACCTCGCAGCGGATGCCGCCGGTGCAGTAGGTCACGACGGGGCGCCCCTTGAGCTCGTCGTACTCGCCCGAGTCGAGCAGTCCCACGAAGTCGCGGGTGGTCTCGACGTCGGGCACGACGGCCCCGCGGAAGCGCCCGATCGCCGCCTCGAGCGCGTTGCGTCCGTCGAAGAACACCACGTCGTCGCCGCGTTCGGCCACGAGCTCGTGCAGCGCCTCGGGGGTCAGCCGGGTGCCCCCGCCGACCACGCCCGCGTCGTCGACGCGGAGCTCGCCGGGCGCCCCGAACGAGACGATCTCGTCGCGCACCTTGACGACGAGCTTCGGGAAGTCGAGGCTCGCGCCCGCCTCGTCGAGCCCTGTGCCCTCGCTCCACTTGAAGTCGATGTGCTTGAACGCCGGGTAGTCGCGGGTCTTGCGCACGTAACGCTTGAGCGCGCGCAGCTCGCCGCCGAGCGTGCCGTTCAGGCCGTCCTTCGAGATGAGGATGCGCCCGCGCAGCCCGAGCGACTCGGCGAGGTCGCGCTGCCAGAGGCGCACGGCGTCGGGGTCGGCGAGCGGGGTGAAGACGTAGTAGAGGAGGATCTTGGCGACGGCCACCCCGAGATCATACGGTCGGATGCCGCGAGCCGGCCGAGCGCGGCCGGCACCCCCGACTCTCCGACCCGCCCGTCAAGGGGGTCGCCCCGGCGCGCCCGCCGCATAGGCTGGCGGCGACCGCAGACGACCACTCCCGAGGAGGATCGCGATGCTCGACGTCGACCCGTACCAGGCACTGCAGGGCTTGCGGCCCGTGGACACGTTCACCGTGACGAGCGCCGACTTCGAGGAGGGCGGGCCGCTCGGCCGCCCCCAGTGGAGTTCGGCCGCCGGCGGCGTCGACCGCTCGCCGCAGCTGTCGTGGTCGGGGTTCCCGGCGGCGACGCGCAGCTTCGCGGTGACGTGCCTCGATCCCGATGCACCCAGCGGATCGGGCTGGTGGCACTGGTCGCTCGCGAACCTGCCGGCGTCGGTGACGAGCCTCGAGGCCGGTGCGGGCAGCGCCGGCGGCCCGCCGCTGCCCGACGGCGCACTCGTGCTGCGCAACGAGGAGGGCTCGCGCGGGTTCATCGGCGCCGCGCCGCCCCGCGGAACGGGCGTGCACCGCTACCTCTTCGTCGTGCACGCGCTCGATGTACCGGGCCTCGAGCTCGACGCAGACGCCTCGCCCGCGATCCTCGGCGCCCGGTGCTTCTTCCACGCGATCGCGCGCGGCATCCTCACGGGGACGGCGACGCGCGACTGACCCGGGCCCGACGCGCCTCACGCGCAGCCCGCGCGGCGGGCGCCCCGAGGCCCATCGGGTAGCGTGTGTGCATCATGCGCCCGATGCCGTTGGAGCCGAACAGTCGCCGTGTCGCCATCGGCTCCCGCCTGCGCGCCGCCCGCCAGGCCCAGCAGCTCACGATCGACGAGGTCGCGCGCATCACGGGCCTGACCAAGGGCTTCCTCTCCCGGGTCGAGCGCGACATGACCTCGCCCAGCGTCTCGTCGTTGATCACCCTGTGCGAGGTGCTCTCCATCTCGGTCGGCTCACTGTTCGAGGCGCCGGACGTGCAGTTCGTGCCCTCGGGCACCGGCCCGCGCATCAACCTCGGCGGCGTCGACACCGAGGAGCGCCTGCTCTCGCCGCGCTCCGAGTCGCGCGTGCAGGTGATCCGGTCGGTCATCGAACCGGGCGGCCACGGCGGCAAGGAGCTCTACGCGGTCGCCGCCGACGTCGACGTGCTGCACGTGCTGCAGGGCTCGGTCGTCGTGCGATTCTCCGACCAGGACTGGGAGCTCGGCCCCGGCGACAGCATCACCTTCAACGGTCACGAGCCGCACAGCTGGCAGGTCGCCGGCGACGGCGGCGCCGAGGTGATCTGGGTGCTCGTCCCGGCGCTCTGGAGCTCCTGACCGCGAGCCCTGCCGACTCGAGCGCGAACGAGCCCGACGATGCCGGATGCCGCCTGCCCGCGGCATCCGTCTCGATGCGGTCTTGACGCGCGGGCGCATCGAGGCTATTTTGTGTGCAGTCGTAGTTGCCCCTATAGCAACAAAAGATTCACAAGAAGCAACAAGCCAAGCAACAAGGAGGTTGCGAGATGACGCAGCCGATCGGTCCCATCGACAGCTCCAAGACGCCGCGCTACGCGGGCCCCGCGGGGTTCGCGCGGCTGCCCCGACTCGACCAGGTCGACCACGCCGACATCGTCGTCGCCGGCGTGCCGTTCGACAGCGGGGTCTCCTACCGCCCCGGCGCGCGGTTCGGCCCGACGCACATCCGTGAGGCCTCGCGCCTGCTCCGGCCGTACAACCCCGCGCTCGACGTGTCGCCGTTCGAGGTCGCCCAGGTGGCCGACGCGGGCGACATCGTCGCGAACCCGTTCGACATCGGCGAGGCCATCGACGCCATCCAGGCCGCCGCCCTCGACCTCACCGCGAACGGCACGCGCCTCGTCACCCTCGGCGGTGACCACACCATCGCCCTCCCGCTGCTCCGCGCCGCGGCCGAGCGGCACGGGCCGGTCGCCCTGCTGCACTTCGACGCGCACCTCGACACCTGGGACACCTACTTCGGAGCCGAGTACACGCACGGCACGCCGTTCCGCCGGGCATTCGAGGAGGGCATCATCGACACCGAGGCGCTGAGCCACGTCGGCACCCGCGGCCCCCTCTACGGCAAGAAGGACCTCGAGGACGACCGCCGCTTCGGCTTCGGCATCGTCACGAGCGCCGACGTCTACCGCCAGGGCGTCGACGAGGTCGTCGCGAAGCTCCGCGATCGCATCGGCGACCGCCCCCTCTACATCTCCATCGACGTCGACGTCATGGACCCCGCGCACGCACCCGGCACCGGAACGCCCGAGGCGGGCGGCATCACGAGCCGCGAGCTCCTCGAGATCCTCCGCGGGTTCCGTGGCCTCAACCTCATCGGCGCCGACGTCGTCGAGGTCGCCCCGGCCTACGACCACGCCGAGATCACCGGCGTCGCCGCGTCGCACCTGGCCTACGACCTGGTCTCGCTGCTCGCGATCCGGCACGAGGCGACGGATGCCGCGGGCGGCACGCCCTCGGCCGAGCAGCTCCTGCGCGAGGCATCCGTTGTCTGAGTCGATGATCGACGCGCGCGCGGTCGAGTCGACGGGCACGGCCGAGTCGACGCGCACGGCCGACCCGACGGTCGCCGCCCCGACCCCCGGCGCCCACGTTCGCAACGGCGGCGACGTCGTCGTCGAGTCGCTGGCCGCGCTCGGCGTCACGCACGTCTTCGGCATCCCGGGCCAGCACGCGCTCGGCCTGTTCGACGCCATCCGCCGCAG
>NZ_JBFUCL010000196.1:0-7120 GCF_056405255.1 Agromyces sp. P1_H4
GCGGGGGCGGAGGTGGCGGGGGCGGCACGACCGAGTTGGACTATGCCGCCGCCGGCGACTCGTTCGCCGCGGGTGTCGGCGCGCGGAACTACCTCGACACGTCGTGCTACCGCAGCTCGAGCAGCTACCCGAAGGCGCTCGACGCCGACGCGAACCTTCGACTGGTGGCGTTCCCGGCCTGCTCGGGGGCGTCGACCGCGACGGTCATCGCCGCGCAGGTACCCGCCATTCCGGCCACGGCCACGCGGGTGTCGCTGACGGTGGGCGGCAACGACGTGGGATTCGCCGACGTCATGCAGTCCTGCTTCGTCCTCGTGTCGAGCACCTGCGAGTCGCGCATCGTCTCAGGCGAGACACTCGTGGCGAACGGGACGCTCGGGGCCAATGTCGCGGCCGCCATCCAGGCGATCCGTGCGCGCGCGCCCGGGGCGAAGGTGATCGTCACGGGCTACCCGCTGCTCTTCAACCTGCCGAACACGAAGTACCAGTGGGCGGCGCGCGTCAACCAGAGCACGACGGCGCTCAACGACGCCATCGAGGCCGCCGCGGTGGCCAACGGCGCGGTCTTCGTCGACGTCGAGGCGGCGTTCGCGGGGCATGGCGTCGGCAGCGCCACGCCGTGGATCAACGACTGGTCGTGGCTCCGCACCACCGACGGCTTCCATCCGACGGCGACCGGCTACACCGCGTACGCGGGCGAGGTCCGCAAGGTGATCGGATAGCGCCACGCGCACGACGACCTCGGTCGAGAGACACGAACGGCCCCGGATGATCCGGGGCCGTTCGCGGTGCTGAGCCGCCTGTGGGAATCGAACCCACGACCTTCTCATTACGAGTGAGACGCTCTGCCGACTGAGCTAAGGCGGCGTGGCATCCGGTCTCGCCTGGGCGATCCGGCTGGCACGAGAATCTATGTTAGCGGGTTTCGCTGCCGTCGTTGACCACCTCAGCACCGAGGGTCGGACTCGGGCACGGTGCCATCGATGAGATACCGTTCCACGGCGTCGTTCACGCACGCATTCGACTTGTTGTAGGCCGTGTGGCCCTCACCGTCGTAGGTGACCAGGACGCCGCTCTCGAGCTGGTCGGCGAGTGCCACCGCCCATTCGTAGGGGGTCGCCGGGTCTCCGGTGGTGCCCACGACGAGGATCGGGGCGGCGCCCGACGCCGTGATCGGCTCCCGCACGCGGTCGCTCTGGTACGGCCAGTTCACGCAGCCCAGGTCGCCGTAGCCGAAGTACGGCCCGATGATCGGTGCTGCAGTGGCGATAGCCGCGGCATCCGCCCGCATCGCCGCCACGTCGGACTGGTACGTGTAGTCCAGGCAGTTGATCGCACGGAACGCCTCGGTGGAGTTGTCGAGGTAGGTGCCGTCGTCGCCGCGCCCGTTGTACGCGTCGGCGAAGGAGAGCGCGACGTCGGCCTCGCCGAACATGACCGACTCGAACATCTGGTCGAGGTAGGGCCACGACTCCTCGCTGTAGAGCGGATAGATGATGGCGGTCAGCAGGGTGTCCGCGCCGACCATGCGGCCGTCCGAGCCGCGCAGCGGGCTGGCGTCGACTGACGCGAGCAGGCGACCGACCTCGGCCATGGCGTCGTCGGCCGAACCCTGGAAGGGGCACTCCGTGCCGGTGAGGCAGTTCTCGAGGTAGGCGTGCAGCGCGTGCTCGAAGCCGACGGCCTGCACTTCGTTGACCTCGGCGTTGCTCGCAGCAGGGTCGAGGGCGCCATCGAGCACGAGTCGCCCCACCTTCTCGGGGTAGAGGTCGGCGTACGTCGCCCCGAGGAACGTGCCGTACGAGTACCCGAGGTAGTTGAGCTTCTCGTCGCCGAGCACCGCGCGGAGCAGGTCGAGGTCATGCGCGGCGCTGACCGTGTCGACGTGCGCCAGCAGGTCGCCGGTCTGCTCGCTGCACGCCTTCCCGAAATCGGCGGCTGCGGTCCCCACGAGGTCGATCCACTCGTCGCTGCCGCGCTCGGCGGGCACGATCCCATAGAGGTAGTCGTCCATCGCGGCGGCGTCGTAGCATGCGACATCCGAGCTCCGACCGACTCCGCGGGGGTCGAACCCGACCACGTCGAAGTGATCCTGCAGGGGCTGCCCCACCGCGTAGTCGAGCGAGTCCGCGACGAAGTCGTATCCGGAGCCGCCGGGACCGCCCGGATTGACCAGCAGCGAGCCGAGCCGCTCTCCGGTGGCCACGTGCCGGATCAGGGCGAGCTCCACCTCGCCGTCGGCGGGGTTCTCCCAGTCGAGCGGGGCCTTCGCCGTGGCGCACCCCAGACCGTCGCCGCAGGGCTCCCACTCGAGCACCTGCGTGTAGAACGGCTGCAGTGCCTCGGACACGTCTTCTCCGGTCGGCGTCGAGACCGGCGGCGCAGGGCGGAGGAAGTCGGTGGAGCACCCGGTCAGCGCGACGACCGCCGCGAGCAGCACTCCGACCACGCCGACACGGCGAGCGCGTCGCATCCATGCACCTGATCGGGCCATGAGGGGTGTTGAGGTCATGCGGCTCCCCGTTCGGTGGAAGTGCGAATGGCGCTGACGAGCATCGCCTCGAGCGCGAGCGCGGGTTGCACGTTGCCCTCGATGCGTTCGCGCGCCGCCTGGATGGCGTCGAGCGTCGCCAGGGTCCGCGCCGGCGCAGCGGATGCCGCCGCCCGCTCGATCTGCGGCAGCAGCTCACGGTTCACCAGCTCGACGTCGGCGCCGAGCTGCACCAGGAGCACGTCGCGGTAGAGCGACGCGAGGTCGACGAGGATGCGGTCGATCCCATCGCGCAGGCTGCGCGTGGCCCGTCGCTTCTGGTCGTCCTCGAGCGCCTTGAGCTGCGGTCGCAGCGCGGCCGGCACCGCCTGCCCGGGGGCCAGGCCCAGGGAGTGCAGCGCGTGCGCCCGCTCCTCGGCGTCGCGGAGCTCGGTGATCGCCTTGGCGTCGTCGCCCGCGATCTGGAGGAATCGCGCCGCGGTCGAGACGGCGGTCGCCGCCGAGCGCACCTCGAGCGCCAGCCGGAGGGTCTCGGCTCGCCGCTGCCTGGCCTCGTCGCTCGTCGCGAGCCGATGCGCCATGCCGATGTGGCACTGCGCCTCGCGCGCCGAGCGTTCCGCCAGCTCAGGATCGACGCCGTCGCGGCGCACGAGGAGCGCGGCGACCTCGGCCACGGTGGGCATCTGCAGCCGCACCGAGCGGACGCGGGAGCGGATGGTCGGGATGAGGTCGGCTTCGCTGGGGGCGCAGAGGATCCAGACGGTGCGCTCGGGCGGCTCCTCGAGCTCCTTCAGGAGGAAGTTCGAGGTCTGCTCGGTCATGCGGTCGGCATCCTCGACGATGATGACCCGGTGCCGACCGACGGACGGAGCGTAGTGCGAGCGCTTCACGATCTCGCGCACGTCGTCGCGCTTGATGATCACGCCCTCGGTGGCGAGCACGTGCAGGTCGGGGTGGCTTCGCGCCTCGACCTGGATGYGGGTGGGCTCATCGCCGTCGGGGTGTCCGGCGATCAGCGCCGTCGCGAAGGCGTAGGCGAGGTTCGACCGGCCCGACCCGGGCGGTCCGGTGATCAGCCAGGAGTGCGTCATCTGCCGGGACGCGCCGCCGGCGGCCTCGGCTGCCGACCGGAACACGCCGATGGCCGTGTCCTGCCCGGTCAGTTCACTCCACACGCTCACGCGTCCACGCTACCTTCCGCCCCTGACCGCACCATCCGCGCCGTCCGGGGCATCCGTGCCGTCCGGCCGTTCAGAGCAGGCCGGCGACGCGGGCACGGATCACGCCGGCGATCTCATCGACGGGGCGCGTCGCGTCGACGACGAGGAACCGTTCGGGCTCGGCCTCGGCCAGTGCGAGGTACGCCGCCCTCACGCGATCGTGGAACTCGGATGCCTCGGCCTCGAGCCGGTCGTAGCGGGTGCGCGCCTGGTCGAGGCGTCCGCGCGCCGACTCCGCATCAAGGTCGAGCAGGATGGTGAGGTCGGGTTGCAGTCCCTCGGTCGCCCACTCGGACAGGCCGCGGATCGCGTCTGGATCGAGCACGCGTCCGGCGCCCTGGTAGGCGACCGACGAATCGATGTAGCGATCCTGCAGGACGACGTCGCCTCGCTCGAGCGCCGGGCGGACCAGGGTTGCGACGTGGTGTGCGCGATCCGCGGCGTAGAGCAGCGCCTCCGCCCGTGGCGCGATGTCCCCGCGGTGGTGGAGCACGATCTCCCGCACCTCGACGCCGACCTCGGTGCCGCCGGGCTCCCGGGTGCGCACGACCGTGCGACCCGCCTGCTCCAGCCATCGGCCGAGCAGTTCGGCCTGCGTCGTCTTCCCGGAGCCGTCGCCACCCTCGAGGGTGATGAAGACGCCGAGGCTCACGCCGTGCTCTTCTTGCTCGCCGCCTTCTTCGCCGGCGCCTTCTTCGCGGGCGCCTTCTTGGCGGCCGTCGTCGTGGAGCGCTTCGCGCGGGGGGCGGCTGGCCCCTTGTCGCGCTTGGCCTGGAGCAGCTCGACCGCGCGCTCGAACGTGATCTCCTCGACCGACTCCGCGCGCGGGATGGTCGCGTTCGTGGTGCCGTCGGTGACGTAGGGACCGAACCTTCCGTCCTTCACCTTGATCGGCTTGCCGCTCACGGGATCGTTGTCGAACTCCTTGAGTGCGCTCGACGCGCGCCGGGCGCCGTACTTGGGTTGCGCGAACAGTTCGAGGGAGCCCGGGAGATCGATCTCGAAGATCGCGTCCTCGCTGGGCAGCGTTCGGGTGTCGACGCCCTTCTTGAGGTACGGCCCGTAGCGCCCGTTCTGCGCGGTGATCTCCTCGCCCGACTCGGGGTCGAGCCCGACGACGCGCGGCAGGTCGAGCAGCTTGAGCGCGGTGTCGAGGTCGACCTCCTCGATCTGCATGCTCTTGAAGAGGGAGGCGGTGCGCGGCTTCGCAGCGACGGGCTTCTTCGCGGCCCGCTTCGGCTTGGGAGCCTCCACGACCTCGCCGGTCGCCGGGTCGACGGATGCCGCGGCCGCAGCCTCGGGCTCCTCGGGCTCGGGTTCGAGCTCCGTGACGTAGGGGCCGAACCGGCCGTCCTTGACCACGACCTGCTTGCCGCTCTCGGGATTCAGGCCGAGGAGGCGGTCGGTCTGCACGGGCGCCTCGATGAGTTCCCTGGCCTTCGCCTCGGTGAGCTCGTCGGGCGCGAGTTCGACGGGGAGGTTGACGCGACGAGGAGTGGCGTCGTCAGCGGCATCCGGGTCGGCGGTCTCGAGGTATGGACCGTACTTGCCGATGCGGAGGGTGATGTCGGGCGCGATCCGGACGGAGTTGATCTCACGGGCGTCGATGTCGCCGAGGTTGTCGACCACCTGACGCAGGCCCCGGTGGGTGTCGGACCCGAAGTAGAAGCCGTTCAGCCAGTCGACCCGGTCGGCCTCGCCGGAGGCGATCCGGTCGAGGTCGTCCTCCATCTCGGCCGTGAAGTCGTACTGCACGAGGTCGCCGAAGTGCTCCTCGAGGAGGCGGACGACCGAGAACGCGACCCAGCTGGGCACGAGCGCCTGGCCGCGCTGCGTGACGTAGCCGCGGTCGAGGATCGTGGAAATGATCGATGCGAAGGTCGAGGGCCGACCGATGCCGAGCTCCTCGAGCCGCTTCACGAGGCTGGCCTCGGTGTACCGGGGCGGCGGGGAGGTCTCGTGGCCCTTCGCCTCCAGGTCGGCGATCGCGAGCGACTGGCCTTCCTTCAGCGGCGGCAGCTTCGCCTCGCCGGGGGTCTCGTCGGCGTTGCGCTCCTCGTCGCGGCTCTCCTCGTAGGCGGCGAGGAAGCCGCGGAAGGTGATGACCGTGCCGCTCGCGGTGAACTCCGCGATCGTGCCCGCGACGCTGACGGATGCCTCGGCGGGGGTCGCGGCATCCGCTGCCGTCGGACCGACCTCGATGGTGACGGTCGCGGTCTGGCCCTTCGCATCCGCCATCTGCGAGGCGACCGTGCGCTTCCAGATGAGGTCGTAGAGCTTGAACTCGCTGCCGCGAAGCACGCTCTGCAGCTCGGAGGGCGTGCGGAACACCTCGCCCGAGGGGCGGATCGCCTCGTGCGCCTCCTGCGCGTTCTTCGACTTGCCGGTGTACACGCGGGGGGCGTCGGGGATGGAGTCCGCGCCGTAGAGCTTCGTCGCCTGCGATCGTGCGGCCGTGATCGCCTGCTGCGACAGCGACACGGAGTCGGTGCGCATATAGGTGATGTACCCGTTCTCATAGAGCGACTGCGCGACGCGCATCGTGTCGCGAGCCGAGAGACGGAGCTTCCGGGCCGATTCCTGCTGCAGGGTCGACGTCGTGAACGGGGCCGCCGGCCGGCGCGAGTACGGCTTCGACTCCACCTTCGAGACCGTTCGCCGCACGCGCTCGTCGCGCAGTGCGTGCACGAGCGCCTCGGCGACGCGCTCCTCGAGCACGACGGCCTTGCCCTTCAGCCGGCCGGCGTCGTCGAAGTCGCGGCCGGTCGCGACCCGTTCGCCGCCGAGGCGCACGAGGCGCGCCTCGAAGGCGGAGCCCTGGTCGGATGCCTCGGGCGTGAAGCGACCGATGAGATCCCAGTAGCCGGCGGCGACGAACGCGAGGCGCTCCCGCTCGCGGTCGACGACGAGTCGAGTGGCGGCGGACTGCACGCGCCCCGCGGAGAGCCCCGGACCGACCTTGCGCCAGAGCACGGGCGACACCTCGTACCCGTAGAGCCGATCGAGGATGCGACGGGTCTCCTGCGCGTCGACGAGTGCGGTGTCGAGTTCGCGGGTGTTGTCCTTCGCCTTCTGGATGGCGTCCTTGGTGATCTCGTGGAACACCATGCGGCGCACCGGCACCTTGGGCTTGAGCTCCTGGAGGAGGTGCCACGCGATGGCCTCGCCCTCGCGGTCCTCATCTGTTGCGAGGAGGAGTTCGTCGGCGTCCTTCAGGGCACGCTTCAGCTCGGCGACCGTCTTCTTCTTGGAGTCGGAGACGACGTAGTACGGCTCGAAGCCGTGCTCGACGTCGACGGAGAACTTGCCGAGCGAGCCCTTCTTCAACTCCGCGGGCAGGTTCTTCGGCTCGATGAGGTCACGGATGTGGCCGACCGACGACAGCACCTGGTAGCCGTCGCCCAGGTAC
>NZ_JBFUCL010000197.1:0-7084 GCF_056405255.1 Agromyces sp. P1_H4
CGAGCGGCTGGATGCGGCACGATGACGCTGCTCGTCATCAGCCCCGACTACGCCTCGCACCTGCTCCCCCTGGCGACCCTCGCCACGGCGTGGCAGGCGCGGGGTGAACGGGTGGTGGTCGCCAGCGGGCCGGCGACGGCCGAGGTCGTCGCCGGATTCGGCTTCGAACGAGTGGACCTGCGCCTGGGTCGTGGTTCGAACCCCGGCGTCATCGCCACGGACGACCAGCCCCGCGACGAGGCGGCATCGCTGCGCGGCTTCTTCGAGGCGACCCGCCGCGGGGCCGTGGCGACGCTCGAGTACCAGGCAGCCGAGCGACTCGTGGATCTCATGTGGGAGCCCGCGGCCTCGGCCAGGGCCACCCTGCGGATCGTCGAGGCGGTCGCGCCCGACCAGATCCTCGTCGACCATCTCGCGTTCAGCGCGCGCCTCGGGCTCGATTCCGCCGGCCTCTCCTACGGGGATGTCGTGCTGGGGCATCCGTCGGCCCTGCCAGTCGGCGACGAGGTCTACGGATGCCCCTCGGCGTGGCCGTCCGCGTTCCACCTCGAACCCGGGGAGCTCGACGAGCTCCGGCGGCGGTGCGGGCAGGTCACCACCGCGTTCACCGCCGAGTGGAACCGGGTGGGTCGCGAGCTCCACACCGGATTCCCCACGTCGCAGGACGCGTTCGCGGAGCACGGCCCGGTGGTGCTGTACAACTACCCCGGCGAGCTCGTCGACGAGGAGCGACGATCGCTCCTTCCCCCGCATCACTTTCTGGGATCGACGCTCYGGACGGAGCGAGTCGATCCCGAGGTCGAGGCGTGGATCGGGCAGGCGGGCCGGTTCGCGTACGTGAGCTTCGGCAGCTTCCTCTCGGTGCGTGGCGACGTGCTCGGGCGGGTCGCCGACGCGGCTCGGTCGGCGGAGGTGCGGCTGGCGGTCGCGAGCGGATCGACGCCGCCCGGGGAGCTCGGTACCCTGCCGTCCGACTGGCTGGTGCGGCCCTACCTGCCGCAGGTGCGGCTGCTGGCCGCCGCCGCGGCCACGGTCACGCACGGCGGGAACAACTCGGTCACGGAGGCCGTCGGATCCGGAGTCCCCCTCGTCGTGCTGCCGTTCTCCACCGACCAGTTCGCGGGCGCGGCGGCGGTGGAGCGGAGCGGCGTCGGCGTGGCGCTCGACCCGAACGCCGCGTCGATCGAGGAGCTCGCCGCCGCCTTGGAGTGGGCGATGGCGGCGGAGTCGGGCGCTCGGTCCCGCCTCCACGAGGCGTCGGCCCGCCAGCGCGCGAAGCCAGGGCCTGAACGCGCCTTCGACGCGCTGGCCGGCTGAAACACCTGAAACAGAAGATGCTCACCGACGTCCACGATCGGACATCTGCTTGGTGTACTTTCCCCGACATCGGCGGAACGCTACTCTCGGACCCACTCGGTCCCACTCGGCACCGAGATCGTTGCGTTCGATCGATCGAAGTGCGCGCAAGCTGGAGGCGTCATGGGCACCTTGATCTACGACTCGTCGTCGCGGTTCGAGATCGACGACCGTGCGCTCGCGCACCTCCAGGTCGTCGTCGTGGACAAGTTGCGGCGGCGTGAGAGCTTCGAGTGGCGGCTTCGGGATGAGACCCACGAGGCATCCATCTGGGTCACGCCCGCGACGCCCCTCGAGTTCGTCTACTCCGGAAATCGTTCTGCGGGGCTGAACCGAGCCTGGCTTGAGATCCTGTCTCTCGCGGCCAGCTCGACCGGGGGTCTCAGCCTCATCGACGAGCCGACCGAGATCACGTGATTCGAGTGGGCCGCTCGCGAGAACCCGAGCGAGGCCGCGGAGCCACGCGTCGCCGAGCGGTACGGCTCATGAGCCCGGGCTCGCGCGGCGTTCCAGGGCTTCGATGACGGTCTCGGCGATGTCGATGTCGTAGAGCCGCTCGACGCTCTGGAACCCGCCGGGACTCTCCGCGTTGATCTCCACCACCTGGCTGCCGATCACGTCGATGCCCACGAGGAACATGCCATCGGCGACGAGCTTGTCACCGATCGCCTCGACGATGCTGAGCTGCGCCTCGCCGACCTCGAGCGGCACCGACCGACCACCGGTGCTGATGTTGGCGCGCGGGTCGTTGCCGGTGGGCACACGTCGGAAGGCGGCCGGCCTGCCGTCGCGCTCGAGGATGCGGCCCTCCAGCAGGAAGATCCGGGCATCGCCCTCCTCTGCTCCGTCGATGAACTCCTGGACGATGGCGTAGCCGTCCTGCAGGACCGCCTCCGTCATCTGCGCGAGGTTGGTCTCTCCCGGGCCCTCGATCATGAAGACGTTGCGGCCCTTGGCCCCGTACAGCGGCTTGACGACGCAGTGGCCGACTTCGTCGACGAACCGCTCGATCGCCTGGGGATCGCGTGTCACCAGCGACCGCGGCCGGACCTGCTCGGGGAACTCCTCCAGGTAGAGCTTGCTGGTCGCCCGATGAAGGGTGTGCGGGTCGTTCACCACCGTCACACCGCGGTCCGCGAGCATCTTTCCGAACACCACGCCCATCGGGCTGGCCCAGGGGCGCTCCTGCAGGTCGTCGATCGACTCGTTGCGCAGGAAGACCGCATCAAGGTGGTCCATGACGATCCGCTCGGCGTCGCGCGCCTTGATTCCGTCCATGAAGCTCGCGAGGGTGTCGTCGCTCTTCCACCTCGCGGCGCGAGCGGTCGCCGCGAACCGCCCGTCGCTGCTGCCGAGCTCAAGGTCACCGACGCCGACATACCAGGTCTCATGCCCACCCCGGGCTGCGGCCCTGGCGAGTCGGGTGGTGGCGTACTCGTCCACCTCGGTGTCGACGTCGTTGACGAGGAATGCGAGCCTCATGCGGCCACGTCTCCCTCGTAGAGGTCGGTGACCGTCGCGCCGGCGCGCAGCCTCTCCAGGCGCTCCTGCGCGCCGGGGACGTCCAGCCAGCGTGGCCGAACCCAGGGCGCGTGGAGCACCTCGCGGTCGAGCAGGTCCTGCACCAGGGGGATGTGGTCCAATGCGAGCTTGCCGACGAGCAGGGCGTCGAGCCGGCTGCCCTCCGCGAGCGCGTCGAGAATGCGCGTGATCCCGCGAAGGTAGATCGCGTCCTTCACCGAACCGCCCCCGACGACCACCCGGATGGCGATGGACCACGCGGTCCGTGCCGGTATGCGGTGGTCAGCCCGCAGCGACTCGAAGATGTCCAGGAAGCCGGCGCCGTCGAGCATCTTGCCGACCGCGACCACTCGCGCGGCGAGCACGCGCAGCCGCCGCGGGTCCAACCCTCCGGTCAGGTACTCGGCGAGCACGGCGAGCCCCTCCTGGGTCTCGTCGTAGCCGGGCAGGCCGATGGTCAACAGGGTCAGTGGCTGCCGCGCACCGTTCTGGTAGGTGACCACGTGGGTGCCGACCTCGTGGTGCAGGAGAGCTTCGACCCGGTCGGCGCGGAATACCGCGGACTCGGGGATGAGCAGGTGGCCGAACGACACCATCAGCTCGGAGATGTCGTCCCGCACCTCCACGCGGACCGGGAAGTCCGGGTAGACGGCGCGGTAGCGCTCGAACTCCGCACGGGCCGCGTCGGCGAACGCCCCGGCCGTGACGGTCTGGGTGCTGGGCGCCTGCGGTGGGATGGTCTCGAGCAACTCCGCCGCCGCAGCGGCCAGCGGCGGTGCCACCGTTCCGTAGAGCTGGAGCGACCCGTAGAGGAACCGTGACGTGTCGCGGTCCTCCACTGCGGTGATCTGCCGGGCGATCTCATCCCGCTTCGCACGGAAGAGCGTGTGCAGCGCCGGGTCGTCCACGTTCTCGACCTCGAGGTCGTACAGCTCACGCTGCGCCAGATCCGGATCGAAGTCCAACGGCCGCAGCCGAAGCGTCGGGGCCGTGCCGAAGTCACTGCGTTCGAAGTCCGCCCACGCCTCCGCCGCGTTGAGTGGCGTGACGTTGACGAGGAGGTTCACGCGGCGCTCGATCTCGGTGAGCCGGGCGTCGATGTCGAGTGCGGGCGCCAGCTGCTCGGTCGGTGATGACATCTCACGACCCCACCGACGCGTTGCGGGCCCGCCGAGCGATCTCAGACACGGTCGGGCGCATGCCCTCCGTTGGCTTGCTCATCTGCGTGTCTCCGTTTCGCGTTCGGGTCGCTACCGCGTGATTGAAGCTGCACTCACCACCTGGCAGCACCGATCTAGCCCGGTCTCGTCGCGGTCCGCCACCCCTTGACATTCCTCCGACTTCCCGGACGGGGCTACCGGATCAACTGCGCACACGCTCCGCGGGTTCAGGGATGAGTTGGAGCATGCCGGTCATCGCCGAGGTGTCGGACAGCTGGTCGAGCCAGACCCGGTTCAGCTTCGGTTGACGATTTCCTTCGTAGACGAACTGCAATGGGGATTGGGGGGTCATCCACACGGTGACGAGTCGTTTCTGATCGAACAGTGACATCGCGAATCGCTCGTTCCGGCGGAACTTGTCGATGATCACGACCTGCAGATGGACGAGCGTGCGGTCGTCGACCGCGACCTCGCGGCTGCTGTCGTAGATGAAGAAGCCCATTCCATGCCTCCCGGGCGTGGATCGAAGGAGCCCTGCATGGTGCAGGTGCTGGGAGGCGAAAGGAGGCTTCTGGGGAAACATCGCAACGGAACCGAGTCCTGGCCCCGACCATACGCTGCCGCGCGGCGAGCCGCGGGAAACCGCGGACGGACGGCGGACCCGATGGCGAGGAAGGAACGGCCTGCATCGTCTCGCCCGAACCCACGAGGTGCGCGAGCGAAGCCGTGGACAGACGGTCGGCTCCGAACGTCTTCGTTCGCCTGCCCGGGAGGGAAGCGATGACTCCCGCGGAATCCGCCCTCTGAGACGCAAGAAGCCCGGATGCCCGCTCTTCGTGCGGGGTTCCGGGCTGCTGAACTTGCTGGGGTACCTGGACTCGAACCAAGAACAACGGTACCAGAAACCGCCGTGTTGCCAATTACACCATACCCCAATGGCCCGTGACCGAAGCCCGCGCCGACATGCAACTCTAGCCTACGGACCGCGGCCCGACCAAACTGAGCCGGCCTCGGCCGACAGCCCGCCGCCGAGGCCTAGCCGAGGCGGGCCGCGAGGCGGTCGATGCGGTCGATCGAGTCGATCTTGCCCAGGATCTGCATCGACTCGAAGAGCGGCGGCGAGACACGGCGACCCGAGATCGCCGTGCGCACGGGGCCGAATGCGACGCGCGGCTTGAGGCCCAGCCCGTCGACGAGGGCGCCGCGCAGGGCCTCCTCGATCTGGTCGTGGACCCACGCGTCGGCCGGAAGCCGGTCGAGCGCCTCGCGCGCGGCGGCGAGCACGGCCGGCGCGTCGGCCGGAAGGCCGGCGAGGGCGTCATCGTCGTAGCGGAGGCCCGCGGCATCCGTGAAGAGGAAGCGGAGCATGCCTGGCGCCTCGCCGAGCAGGCCGATGCGCTCCTGGACGAGCGGTGCGGCCTCCGCGAGGAGCGCCTCCTGGGCGGCGGTGATCGGCGTCTCGACGGCGCCCGCCTCCTGGAGGTAGGGAACCGTGCGCGCGGCGAACTCCGCGACGCCGAGCTGGCGGATGTGGTCGCCGTTGATCGCCTCGGCCTTCTTGAGGTCGAAGCGGGCAGGGTTCGGGTTGACGTCGACGACGTCGAACGCCGCCACGAGCTCCTCCCGGGAGAACACGTCGCGGTCGGCGGAGAAGCCCCAGCCGAGGAGCGCCAGGTAGTTGACGAGGCCCTCGGGGATGAAGCCGCGCTCGCGGTGGTGGAACAGGCTCGACTCGGGGTCGCGCTTCGACAGCTTCTTGTTGCCCTCCCCCATGACATACGGCAGGTGCCCGAAGCGCGGCACGAAGCTGGTCACGCCGATGTCGATGAGCGCGTGGTAGAGCGCGATCTGCCGCGGCGTCGAGGAGAGCAGGTCCTCACCGCGGAGCACGTGGGTGATGCCCATGAGCGCGTCGTCGACGGGATTCACGAAGGTGTACAGCGGGGCGCCATTGGGGCGCACCACGACGAAGTCGATGGTCGAGCCGATCGGGAAGTCGATGCGGCCGCGCACGAGGTCGTCGAACCCGAGGTCGACCTCTGGCACGCGCAGGCGCAGCGCCGGCTCGCGACCCTCGGCGCGGAACGCGGCGCGCTGCTCGTCGGTGAGGTCGCGGTCGAAGTTGTCGTACCCGAGCTGCTTGGGGCGACCGTTCGCCGCGTTGCGCGCGTCGATCTCCTCGGCGGTCGAGTACGACTCGTAGAGGTGGCCCGAGGCGATGAGCCGGTCGATGAGCTCGCGGTAGATGTCGCCGCGCTGCGACTGGCGGTAGGGCGCGTGCGGCCCGCCGATGCCGATGCCCTCGTCCCAGTCGAGCCCGAGCCAGGTCAGCGCGTCGAGCAGCTGCTCGTAGCTCTCCTCGCTGTCGCGGGCCGCATCGGTGTCCTCGACGCGGAACACGAAGGTGCCKCCGGTGTGGCGCGCGTAGGCCCAGTTGAAGAGGGCCGTGCGCACGAGTCCCACGTGGGGCGTGCCGGTGGGCGACGGGCAGAATCRCACGCGGACATCGCTGCCGGCGGCGGTGGTGATGGGGTGAGCTGTCTCGGACATACCCGACCATGCTATCGAGCGCCGCACCCGGGCCATGCCGCGTGCACGTCGGCGCCGCTCCGACCCGTCTGGTCAGGCCGCGAGGGACTCGAGCGCCGCGATCGTGGCGGCGATGGCCGGCACGCGTTCGGCGCCTCGCGCAGTGACGAGGTGAAGTGACCGCACGTCGGCTCCCGCGGTCGGACGGGTGACGACGCCGGGGTGCCGCGGCGACGCCGCCAGGGCGAGCGCGGGCAGCAGCGCCACGCCGAGCCCCTGCGCCACCATGCCCTCGACGGCGACGAAGTTGTCGGTCTCGAAGGCGATGCGGGGCGCGAAGCCCGCGGCATCCGCGAGCTGCAGCAGGTGGCCGCGGCAGCGCGGGCATCCGGCGATCCAGGGGTCGCCTGYGAGGGCGGCCAGGTCGACGACGTCGGATGCCGCGGCCGGATGTCCCGCCGGCAGCACGAGCCGCATCGGCTCGTCGTCGAACGCCCGCACGTCGAGCCCGCGCGCGC
>NZ_JBFUCL010000198.1:0-7078 GCF_056405255.1 Agromyces sp. P1_H4
CTGGTGCGGGATGCCGTGTCAACCATCGTCGGATCGTCCTTCGTCTGCGCGGTCACGTGTCGTTCCACGCTAGGACGGCGTCCCCGGGACCGGAAACGAGCGGTCCGGCGCCTACAAACGGCACGCTGGACGGTTCGCGAAGGCCTGTCGGCTCCCTACAAACGCGCGTGGCGAGCGGGTGTCCGTGTCCACAACTGCCGGACGCGGCATCCGCTCGCCGACGGGGCGGTCAGTTTCGGAAATAGGCCGACGCGCTGCGCGTCCAGAGCAGGAGCAGGACGATCGCCGCGACCGCGATGCTGAAGTACTCGCCGATGGCCCCTGCCGGGTACGCGATGGCCAGGAACACCGACCCGACGATGGAGACGATCTCGAAGATCGTGATCACGATGCGCGAGGCGTCGTTGCCCCGCAGCAGCCCGATCGCGACCACGATGACGACCACGCCGACCAGGATCTCGAGCAGCGCCGAGGCGATCAACTGGCTCTCCCCGCCGAACTGTTCGACCGTCGCGGCCACGCTCGTCTGGAACAGCAGCAGGGTGCCGCCGATGACGTCGAGCAGGCCCGAGATCCAGGCGAACACTGCGACGACGGTCACGCCCCCGGKCCGGGGCATCGAATCCGACATGACCACTCCTCACGTCGGCGCCGCCAGGACGCGGCGCACTTGGGGCGATGCTAGCGCGCGGCGACCTCGCTGCCGCGGAAGTACGCGCTCGCCGGGCGCGTCCAGAGCAGGATCATCACCAACGCCGAGAAGAAGACGCTGGCCCACTCCCCCACCGGGTTGCCGAGATTGGCGACGGCGAGGAAGAGCGACTGGATGAGCGACAGGGCCTCGAGCACCGTGACGATCATGCGGGCGACCCAACGCCCCAGCCAGATCAGGAATGAGAGCGAGAGGACGACGACGCCGAGCAGGATCGAGCCGATCGACGCGGCGAGCACGCCGTTGGGGCCGCCGAACGCGTCGGCGATCTCGGGGTTGCCGCCCTCGAACATGAGGAGGATGCCGGTGATCACGTCGACGATGCCCGAGAGGCCCGCCAGCACGGCCACGATCGCGACCCCAATCGGGCGGTGCACTGCTGGTGCTGCTGCTTCCGACATGATGCGCTCCCCATCCCCTGCACGTCGCCCCAGTGCGACGACCTTGGCCCGATGCTAGCGCGGCGACGGATGCCGCGGCGGGAGGCCGGGGCATCCGTCGACGCGTGGCGCGCCCGGGTCGAAGCGGAGTCGCGTGGCGGGGAGCGGGCGGTTCGGGTCAGCCCGCGTAGCGCAGGCCGTGCCCGAACCGGAACAGGGGCTCCGCCGTGTCGAACGGCACGTCGGGGCGGCTCGCCTCGACGGCGGCCATGCTCGACGGCAGGTCGAACGGCAATGCGCCCTGCGGGGCGGCGTCGCCGACGAGCACGTCGAGCAGGGCCCGCGGGTTCGCGCCCCAGTTCGCGGTGAGGGCGGCGAGGTCGTCGACGAACGGCGTGAGGATCGCCGGGCGGTCGACGAACACGTCGACGACGGTCGGCACCGCCGCGGCGACCTCGCGCACGTGCGCGACCTGCTCGGCGGGGAAGTCGAGCGAACCCGAGTGGAAGAAGTTCTCGAAGAACGTCGGACGCTGCTCGAACGGCGCCTGCAGGCGCAGGATCGCGACGTCAGCGTCGGCCGGCGAGGCGACGACCTCGCCGTACTCGGCGGCGACCTCGGCCGGGACGCCCTCGACGTAGAGGCGCAGCCCGCGAGCGAGCGGAAGCAAGGATCGCGGCGCGCCCGAGGCATCCGGCCGCCCGCGATTGACGAGCAGGGTGATCGCCGCGCGCTGCGCCGCCTCGCCCGCGGCGACGAACTCGGGCGAGCCGACGACGCGCTTGGCACGCTCGACGTCGACGAAGGGCTGGTCGAAGAGGCCGAGCACGAACTTCTCGCGCAGCAGGCGGCGGGCTGAGAGGTCCAGCCGCTCCTCGGTGATCTCGCCCGCGCGCACCAGGTCGACGAGCATGGCGGGGTCGGCCTCGCCGCCGAACTGGTCGACGCCCGCCTCGATGACCTTCCTCATGCGCTCGCGCGGAGTGAGGTGCTCGACGCCCCACGCGCGCGCCGGGAAGGGCTCGCCCATGATCTCCGAGTCGTTGATGAGTCCCCAGTCGGTGCAGACGATGCCGTCGAAGCCGTACCGCTCGCGGAGCAACCCGGTGACGACCGACTTGTTGAAGCCGAAGCCGACCTCCTCGTACTCGGTGCCCACCGGCATGCCGTAGTACGGCATGATCTGGCTCGTGCCCGCCTCGAACGCGGCCTCGAACGGCTTCAGGTGGGTCTCGAACTCGCCGCCGGGGTAGACCTGCTCGCGGCCGTGCGCGAAGTGCGGGTCCTCACCGTCCTTCTGGGGGCCGCCGCCCGGGAAGTGCTTCGTCATCGTCGCCACCGAGTCGGGGCCGAGCTCGGCGCCCTGGAAGCCGCGGATGTAGGCGGCTCCGAGCCGGCCGGCCAGCTCGGGGTCCTCACCGAACGTCTGCAGGGCGCGCGACCAGCGTGGCTCGGTGGCGAGGTCGATCTGGGGATGCAGGGCGACGCGGATGCCGACGGCGGTGTACTCCTGGCGCGCGATGTCGCCGAACCGCTCGACGAGCTCCTCGTCGCGGGTGGCGGCGAGCCCCATCGTCTCGGGCCAGACCGAGAACGACCCGGCGAGCATGCCCGCGAGCGGGTTGTCGGTGTAGGAGTGGCGCGGGTCGGTCGACACGGTCACGGGGATGCCGAGGCGGGTCGCGGCCGCGGCCCCCTGCAGGCGGTTGTGCCACTCGGCGATCAGCTCGGGCGTCGGAGGCAGGGCGAGCACGTTGAAGTGGTTCATGAGCTTGGCCGAGACGAACTCGTCGGTGGACGGCAGGCCGAAGGCGTCGCCTCCCTGGGAGAGGGAGCCGTCGTCGCCCGCGGCGATCATGGTCTGGAAGAAGAGCCCGGCCTTCTCCTCGAGCGTCATCTGCCCGAGCAGGATCTCGACGCGCTCGGCGGTCGGCAGGCTCGCGTCGCGATAGCGGGCGTCCAGCTCGCCGGCCGCGGACGTTCCGGTCGTGGTCGTGGTGTCGGTCATCCGCAGCACTCCTTCATGCTCGGGCCGGCAGCGAGCGTCCGGCATCCGGTCCATCATAAACCGAATGTCGCTAGGTTTTAGTCTGATCTTCGCGCGCGATCAGCTGGTGGGCTGGTCGGGCGAGAGTCCCTTGAAGTAGCGCGTGGCATCGGCCGACCAGAGCAGCATCAGGATGGCGAGGGCGAGCAACGCGCTCACGATCTCGGTCGACAGGGTGGCGGGCTGCGCGATCCCGATCCAGATCGAGCCGGCGAGCGAGAAGGCCTGCACGATGGTCGCCGCGATGCGCGAGACCGTGTTGCCGCGGAGGAGCCCCACCGCGATGAGGATCATCACGATGCCGAACGCGATCTCCATGACGGCGAGCGACGTGGCGACGCTCGCGCCGCCGAACGCGTCGGCCGTCGTCGGGTCGGACTGCATGGAGAGCAGCACGATGCCGCCGATGAGGTCGAAGACCCCCGAGACGACCGCCAGGGCGGCGACGATGGTGACTCCGAGCGGACGCTTGGGGCCGAGCTGGTCGGACATGGCGCACTCCTTGGTCGAAGGCACGGATGCCGCGGCCACGGCCCGCTTGGYGCGATCCTAGCCTCGGGGCGAGCGCCCGGGACTGCCCCACGCGGCATCCGCCGGCTACGCGGCCGCGACCACCGCGAGCAGCGCCTCGCCGTAGGCCTCGAGCTTCTTCGCGCCGATGCCGGTGATGCCGTCGAGGTCGCCGAGCCGCGCCGRCCTGGCCACCGCGACCGCTCGGAGGGTGGCGTCGCCGAAGACGATGTAGGCGGGCACGCCCTGTTCTCGCGCCTCGCCCGCCCGCCACGTGCGCAGCGCCTCGAACAGCTCGGCCTGGGCCGGTTCGAGGTCGGCCGCCGCGGCCACGGCCTTGGGACCGCGCGACCGCGACGACGGCCGGTCGGCCTCGGTGCGGAGCATCACGCTGCGGGCGCCCGAGAGCACCTCGGCCGCGGCCTCCGTGATCGTCAGGGTGCCGTACTCGCCGTGCGTCGCGAGCAGACCCTGGGCGAGGAGCTGCCGGACGACGCCGCGCCACTGCTGCTCGGAGAGGTCGGCGCCGATCGACCACGTCGCGAGGGCGTCATGGCCGTACTGGCGCACGCGCGGCGTCTCTTTCCCTCGGAGGATGTCGATGAGGTGGCCTGCGCCGAACTTCTGGCGGCGCTCGCGCTGGAGGCGCACGATGGTCGACATCAGCTTCTGCGCGGGCACGGTGCCGTCCCACGCCTCGGGCGGCTCGAGGCAGGTGTCGCAGTTGCCGCACGGCCGGCTCGGCTCGCCGAAGTAGCCGAGCAGGTTCTGCCTGCGGCACTGCACCGTCTCGCAGAGGGCGAGCATCGCGTCGAGGTGCTCGGACAGGCGGCGGCGATGCGCGAGGTCGCCGGGGCTCTCGTCGATCATGCGGCGCTGCTGCACCACGTCTTGCAGGCCGTAGGCCAGCCACGCGGTCGCGGGCGTGCCGTCGCGGCCCGCGCGACCCGTCTCCTGGTAGTAGCCCTCGACGGACTTCGGCAGGTCGACGTGGGCGACGAACCGCACGTCGGGCKTGTCGATGCCCATGCCGAACGCGATCGTGGCGACGATGACCACGCCGTCTTCGCGCAGGAACCGCTCCTGCGTGCTGCGGCGCAGCCCCGCGTCGAGGCCGGCGTGGTAGGGCAGCGCGTTGACGCCGTTGGCGGCGAGGAACGCCGCGAGCTTCTCGGTGCTCGCCCGGGAGAGCGCGTAGACGATGCCCGAGACGGACGCGCCCGAGGCATCCCGGCCCTCGCTGCGCACGAAGTCGAGGAGCTGCTTGCGCACCTCGATCTTGGGCGCGATGCGGTACTGGATGTTGGGCCGGTCGAAGCTCGACACGAAGTGCCGGGCGCCCTCGAGCGAGAGGCGCGTGGTGATCTCGCGGTGCGTCGCCTCGGTGGCCGTGGCCGTGAGCGCGACGCGCGGCACGTCGGGCCAGCGCTCGGCGAGGTCGGAGAGGGCGAGGTAGTCGGGCCGGAAATCGTGACCCCACTGGGCGACGCAGTGCGCCTCGTCGATGGCGAAGAGGGCGACCCGACCCCCCTCGAGGAACCGCTTGGACGCCTCGGAGTTCAGCCGCTCGGGCGCGATGTAGAGCAGGTCGAGCTCGCCCGCGAGGTAGGCGCGCTCGACCGCCGCACGCTCGGCCGGCTGCTGGCTCGAGTTGAGGTAGGCGGCGCGCACGCCGTTGCGCACGAGCGCGTCGACCTGGTCGTGCATGAGGGCGATGAGGGGCGACACGACGACGCCGGTGCCCTCGCGAAGGAGCGCGGGGATCTGGTAGCAGAGGCTCTTGCCGCCGCCGGTGGGCATGAGCACGACGGCGTCGCCGCCACCCGCGACCTGCGCGATGATCTCGGCCTGCTCGCCGCGGAACGACTCGTAGCCGAACACCGTGTGCAGCGCCTCGGCGGCCGACGCGAACCTCGCGGGGGCGGGGCGGATGCCTCGTGGCGCGACGGCCACGGAGGTCGGAGAAGCAGCGACGGGGCCGGATCGAGCCGGCTGCGGCACCCACCCGTCGTCTGGCGGCGGCGGGGCCCACTCGTCGTCGGGCGGCGGCAGCTCATCGGGATCCCAGGGGACCTCCTCGGCGCCGTGGGGTTCCGGGTTCCAGCTCACCCGTCGAGTGTAACGAGGGCCCCCGACGGGTGAGCCGGTTCATCCTCAGGGTCGGCGGCGCACCGCGAACCAGGTGATGAGCGCGGCGACCGCCGCGGCGAGGACGCCGCCGACGATCCAGAGCGCGTCCGTCGGGAAGCCCGCCGGCGCATCGTCTCGGGATTGCGTCGAGTCGGTCGCGTCGCCGGTGTCGCCGGTCTGATCGGCTCCGGGCGTGCTGACGACGGCCGTGCCCCCGCAGTCGCCGGGGGCGTCGGATCCCTCGGCGAGCGCCACGCCCTCGGCGGGCTGCCAGGTGAACGCCCACGTGCCCGAGATCGGGTGGCCGTCGGTCGAGACGACCCGCCAGGTGACGGTGTAGTCGCCCGGAGCGCCGAGCTCGGCCTCCATCGCCGCGGTGGCCCCGTCGACGATCGTGCAGCCGTCGCCGTAGTAGCGCCCGTCGGGCCCCTGCACCTCGATGACCGAGCCGCCGTCGAGCTCGAGCAGCTCGTCGTTCGTCTCGAGCGAGATCGCGCCCGGCTGCTCGGTCACCGTCGCGCCCTCGGCAGGCGTCGTCGCGACCACGTAGTTGTGCGCCGACGCGGGCAGCGCCGGCAGCACGACGAGCATGGCGGATGCCGCGACGAGCGCCGCACCCGCAGCCGCGGCCCGGCCCGCGTGCCGGCGCCCGGGGGACCCCCGCCCGCGCATCACGCGGCCGATCGGGGACGTCGGCGTGCGGTGACGGCCAGCACGATGCCGACCACGCCGACGATGAGCCCGCCAATGCCGAGCACCCGTGCCACGCCGTCGGAGGCACCCGTGCCGGCGGCCGTCGTCTCGGCGGTCGCCGAGTCCTCGTGACCGGTGTGCTCGTCGCTCCCGGTGCCGGCGTCACCTGCGGCGGCCGCGCCGTGGCCGTGCTCGTCGCCCGTGGCCTCCGTCACGACGATCGAGGGAGCGGGGCTCTCGGGCTCCTCCTCGCCCTCCTCGGCGACCTGGTTCCAATTCGTCTCGCCGACCTCGCAGGACTGCAGCACCGGGAAGGAGAGCGTCTCACCCGCGGCATCCTCGGGCAGCTTCACCGACAGCTCGACCGTGTCGCGGTAGCCGCTCTCGAGCGGCGTGATCGCCGTGTAGACGACCTGCGCGGTGCGATCGCCRTCGGCCACCTTCTGGATGGTCCAGTTGGGGTTGACCGTCGGCGCGACGCCGTCGATTCCCTCGGGGATGTCGAAGGTGAGGCTGGTGGTCGGGGATTCCTCGCAGCCGTGGCTGAGCGAGAACGTCAGCACCGAGTAGCCGCCGGCGGCGGTGCTGCTCGGCGTGACGCTGACG
>NZ_JBFUCL010000199.1:0-7037 GCF_056405255.1 Agromyces sp. P1_H4
CACCTGCAGCGCGTGCGACCGGCCGTCGGCGTCGCCGCCGGTGGCCGAGGCCCACCCCTCGAACACGCCACCGACGAGACGCCAATGCGAGCGGCCGTCCGGCTCCGCTGCACGACGGATCTCCTCGACCGTCCACGTCACCCGTCGCCGTTCACCACGCAGCTGGTGCACCGCGGCAACCGGCCACAGGCTCGCGCAGAGCAGTCGCGCCTCGCCGAGGTCGCGGGCGATCCGCAGGCCGTCGTGGGCGAGGCGACGGGCATCGTCGGGTCGGCCGACCAGCCAGCTCGCCAGCGCCACGCTCCACCGGTTGAGCATCGCGATCTCGCGCCAGGTGCGGCTGGCGTCGCCGGGCGCCTCGAAGCCGGCCTCCAGCTCGTGCAGCGGCGACGCCTGCTCGATCGCCACCACTGGCGCCCCCGACGCGAAACTCGTCACCGACCTGGCGCTCGCGAGCTGGTGCGCGAGCAGGCCTCCGCCGACGGTCGCCACCGCGGCCTCGAGGGGGCGGATGCGAGCATCGGCGACCGAGATCTCACCGGCCATGAACGCGATGCTCCAGAAGAGGTACCGCGCCTGGCCGACCAGGCCGGGGTCCGCACCGGCTGCCGCGTCGACGGCATCCTCGGCGTCATCGACCGCCGCCGCGAGCTCGCTCGAGCCGACCCCGTGCACCGCGAGCGTCGCGCCCACGAGGCTGAGCTGCAGGCCCAACCGCACATCGGGGCCGACCGCGGAGGGCGACGCGGCGGCGAGGGCCACCCCGCGCCGAGCGAGGTCGAGCGCCTCCGACGGCGCGAGGCCGTTCCACGCCACGGCCGCCGCACGGGTGTAGTTGACCGCGGCACGAGCGGGATCGTGACCCAGCTCGAAGTGCGTCGCGATGCTCGCGGCCGCGCGGGCGTCCGGTGCGGCCGCCTCCAGCATGGCTCCGATCGCGCGATGCACCAGCACGCGCTTCGCGCCCCCCAGCTGCTCGTGGAGCACCTCGCGGACGAGGACATGCCGGAACCTGAATCTCGTGGAGACCCGCCCATCGGCCGACGGGGCCGGCTCGACCTCGGCGAGGAGGCCGGACCGCATCGCGAGCGCGGACAGTCGTCGTTCGACATTCCCGAGGTCGTCGGGGCGACCGACGGATTCCGTCAGGGGGCCGACTCCGGCGGCCGCCTCCACGGCGGTGAACTCCACACCGGCGGCGGCCGCGGCGAGCAGGAGCACGCGGTCCGCCTCGTCGAACGCGGCCACCTGCTGCGCGACGAGCTGCCGGACGTCGCGAGGAATCGCGGATTCGGCGATCGGCAGGCGCGGCCGGACCGAGCCCTCGACCACGGCGAGCGCGTCATCGGCGATCAGGCCGTCGATCAATGCCGTCGCGAACAGCGCGTTCCCCTCGGTGCGCTCGAGCACCTGCCGAACCAGCTGCCCCTCGGGCACCGCCGGGGCCAACCGCAGTTCGAGCAGCGCCGCGATCGCGACCTCGTCGAGCGGAGCCAGCTCGCGGTGCTCGCATCGGCGGAGCGCGCGGAGATCGCCGACGACATCGCCGAGTCCGCGGCCCGGCCAGCGGACATCGCCGCGCCGGTAGGTGGCCAGGACGAGAAGACGGGCAGAGGTGGGACGCTGCGCGAGGTAGGCGAGCATCTCCGCCGTCGCGGGGTCGGCGACGTGAAGGTCCTCGAGCACCACCAGCACGGGCATCGCCGACGAGAGCGCGTCCAGCGCATCGGCCAGCTCGTGCAGCCTCCGGTGCGGGAAGCGGTCCGATCGCCGCTGCAACTCCTCGGCCATCGCGCCGTCGACGAGCCCGGGGAGCCGAACCAGCCAGGACGGCGCGAGGTCCCTGAGCAGCTCGCGGAACCGGGAGCCGCCGTTGCGTCCGCGACACAGCGAGACGAGCACGTCCAGGATCGGGAGGTCGGGCTCGCCGCCGTCGCGCTCGACGCAGCGGCCCTCTCCGATCGCGGCCGGTTCCCCGCGCTGCACGTCGGCGAGGAACGTCCGCACGAGTGCCGTGCGGCCGGCCCCGGCCTCAGCGGCCACGAAGCCCAGCGTGCGCGAGCCGGATCGGGCGGACCGCCACCATTCCGTCAGCTCTGCGAGATCGGCCTCCCTGCCGATGAGGTCGGGCGGTGGTGGCGGCTCCGCCGGCTGCGGCGAGGTCGACACCGCGGCGATGAAGCAGTACCCCCGGCGGTGGATCGTGGCGAGGAGCCGCGGCCTCCTGGGATCGTCATGCAGCGCGCGGCGGAGTTCCGCGACGCAGACCGCGAGCGAATCATCGCCGGCCGCGCCGCCCCAGACCAGGTCGACGAGCTCCGCCTTCGTCACCAGGTCGCCCGCTCGATCGAGCAGCGCCGACAGCACGCCGGCGGTCTTCGGGCGCAGGCGAAGCTGCCCTCCGCCGACGGCGAGGATGCCCGTGTGCGGCTCGAAACGGCCGCCGTCGAAGTAGTAGGCCGCGGGCAGGGGGAACGGCACGAAATCGCTCGGTTGACCGAACATGCGCCATCCGTTCATCGGCTCGGGTAATCGCCGCACGGTGCTGCCCCGTGAGGGGCCGGGTGCTTGAAGGATATTTGAAGAACTCCGTCAGGACACGGCACCCGTTCTGGGGTCGGATGGGCGTGGCGCCTTCGCATCGACGAGGATCGGCGAGTCGACGAGGCCCCCAACGACGGAGGCACCATGTCGAAGCGGCGGATCATCCTGCAGACGACCGCGGTCGTGGCCGCGCTCGGGCTCATCGCCACCGGCGCCGTTGCGGTGACGGGTGGGTTCGGTCCCAGCGTGGATCCCGGCGAGGTGCTGGCGCGCGAATCGCTGCTCACGCCAGACGATCTCGGCGACGGCTCCTTCGACGGGCTCCAGTACGCCGACCCGGCCGAGGGCCTCGCGCTCATCGACGCGCCCGAGGCATCCAGCGACGGCAGTGCCCAGTTGTCGTACCCGATCATCGTCCCGCAGGGGCGGGGCATGACGCCCGAGATCTCGCTCGAGTACACCTCGGCGACCGAATCGAGCTGGGCGGGTCTCGGCTGGGATCTCGGCGTCGGCACCGTCGAGGTCGACACGAGCTACGGCGTGCCGTACTTCGACGCCACGAAGGAGTCGGAGTCGTACTCGCTCGACGGAGCGATGCTCGTGCCGAACGCGCTCGGCGACGTGTGGCAGGACCGCATCGCCGACCGGCAGGACTTCACGCGCCAGGTCGAGACCGAGTACGAGCAGATCATCCGCCACGGCGACAGCCCGAAGAACTACTGGTGGGAGGTCCGCGACAAGATGGGGGCCATCCGCTGGTACGGCGCCAAGCCCGACGCGGGCGGGCCGATGGGGGGGCCGCTCGGGGTCACCCGCGGCTTCGTGGAGCCGGGTCCGAACACCGGCGCGCTCGACCCGGACTCGATCGTCAAGGACGATGACGGCAACATCGTCAAGTGGCTGCTCTCCGCCCAGCGCGACGTCGGCGTCAACATGTTCCGGTACGAGTACGACACCCTGCGGTACCGCTACGACCCCTCGGTCGACGGCGGTTGGGTCGCAGACGCCACGTGCCAGGACGACGCCGACACGCTCTGCTCGCGCCACACCTACCTGCGCAGCATCTTCTACACCGAGGCCGCCGAGGCCTCCGACGAGAACCACCCGGTCCCGGGCTACCACGAGCAGCCGCCCTACGAGATCCGCTTCGTGCGGCGGACCGAACGCGTCGATCCCGCGACCAACGCGCTCTACGGGCTGCGCGCCGACAGCACCCTCGACGGAACCGGACGTTACCTCGACCTGCTGGCCGAGCAGCTCGCGAGCGTCGAGGTCTGGTACGGCGACCTCGAGGTGGACGGCGGACGCGTCTACGACCGGCTCGCGACGCAGTACGACCTCGACTACGCGACCGGACCGTTCGGCAAGACCCTGCTGTCGAGCGTCACCCAGGGCGCGGGCACGGCGGCGGCCGTCACCCACACGTTCGAGTACTACAACGACGTCGACTACTCCGGCACCGGCTATGCCGGGTTCGCGACCGATCCGACCTGGGACTCGGGCGACGTCGACGACCCGTCCACGTCCCTCATCAACGAGGACGACATGGGCGACCGTGCGTTCCTGGACGAGAACGTCACGGCGGGCGCGCTCGGCGGCGCGGAGTCGAACTCGGGCGAGGGCCACGTGTACATCGGCTTCAACCCGGCGATTCCCCAGAAGGTCGGCTCGTTCGGCGGTTCGATCCAGATCGGCGGCGGCCAGACCGATGGCATCGCCGAGTTCATCGACCTCAACGGCGACGGCCTGCCCGACAAGGTCTTCAAGAAGGACGGGCAGGCGACCGCGAGCACGGTCTCGTACCGCCTGAACCTCGGCGGACCCCGCGGCGAGCCGAAGTTCGGCGAGCGGATCGAGCTCACCACCCTCAGCGGCAAGGGGCTCTCGCGCGACCACGAGTTCCAACTGCAGATCGCCGCCGAATCGCACATCGTCGTCACCGCCTCGTTCGGCGTCGGCGGCGCCGTGGCCTGGAGCGATGTGTACTTCACCGACGTGAACGCCGACGGCCTGCCCGACCTCGTGCACGAGGGGAACGTGTACTTCAACCGTCTTAAGGCCGGCGTGCCGAGCTTCGAGGCCGGAAGCACCGGCACCCCGGTGCCGCTCGCGACGGGCGGGCAGACCCCGCAGGTCGACAGCACCGAACTCGATGCGCTACAGCAGCGCCTGCAGTCGGCCTCGCCGCCGGTCGACACGGTCAGGCGCTGGATCGCCCCGTTCGACGGCACCGTCTCGATCGAGGGCGCGGCCCGGCTCGACTCCCCTGAGGCCGCCGCGAGTGACGACGGCGTGCGCGTCGCGATCCAGCTGAACGAGGCGAGCGAGGTCTTCGAAGCCCTCGTCGCCGACGTCCCGGCCACGCCCGACGACGAGTCGGTCGCGTTCGACGCGCCCACCGTGCTCGAGGTGCACGCGGGCGACCGCGTCTACTTCCGCGTCGGCTCGATCGACGACGGCGCGCACGACGAGGTCGCCTGGTCGCCGACCGTCACCTACACCGCGATCGGCGGCGACGCGGTCGTCGACGAGGGTTCGGTCGACCCCGTGCCCGACGACACCACCGAGGTGCCGCTCGACGTCAACGGACTCTCGCAGACGATCTACGCGATCGCCGACGACTTCACGCTCGCCGGCCGCCCGAACACGCGCGTCGTGATGCCGTACGACGGCACCGTGCGCTTCACCGCGACCGTCGTGAAGTCGCGGGCGACGAGCGACGACCTGCGGGTCGCGCTGGACCGCACGGATGCCGACCCCGAGACCGTGCTGCCCGTTGCGATCCCCGACACGATCGGCACGCCCGACGACGGCTCGGCCGACGTCACGATCACCGACGGGGTGATCCCCGGGGACTTCGTCGGCACCATCGCCTTCGCGGCGGAGGTGCCGGTGTCGGGTCCGGTGGCGGCCGACCCGGACGTCGCAGACGACCAGCCCGAGACCGACACGCTGCACGCGCACCTGGCGGTGGACTCGTCGATCGACCTCACCGCGATCTCGTGGAACCCGGCGATCCACTACACCGACGCGACCGACGTGAACGGCGACCCGATCGAGGTGCAGCAGGAGATCGACGGCGTGCTCACCGACACCAAGCGCGTCGACCTCACGCCCGAGATCGAGCAGTACCCGAACCGCTCGACCGCCGAGGCGCTCGAGCCGTGGACGGCCGACGACACGGAGGATTACGGCGAGCTGCGGATCGAGCACGCCGTGCTCTCGTCGATCGCCGACGAACTGCCGAATCGCGACGTCGTGCTCAGCATCAAGAGCCGTGACGGCCTGGTCTGGAAGAAGCAGGTGACGCTCGGCGCCTCGGTCGACCAGACCTCGGTGGACCTCACCGATCCGACCGCGACGCCGCCCGACCAGTCGTTCGGCCTCGTCGACGGCGAGGAGTACTGGTTCGAGCTCAGCGTGCGCGAGCCGGCGCTCGCCGACGCGCTCTCGTCCGACGACTTCTCGGTGACCCTCCGCACCGCCGAGGCCGTGCCCGAGGAGGTCACGCCCCCGGTCGTGCGCACCTGGACGGGCCGGCAGGGCATCTACCCGCTCGCGTACCGCGGCTGGGGCGTCGCCGGCTACACGGCGAGCGGCGACAAGGCGACCGCGCCCATCGACGAGGACGCGTTCGTGATCGACGAGGCCGCCGCGCAGGCCGCGGAGCCCGCCGACGGCTTCGACGACCTGTGCACCGGTCCGGTGACCGAATGCGAGGCCGAGCCCGACATCGACCCCGCCTACGCGTACGTGCCGCTGCTCGACCCCGACTCGCTCGGCGCCGAGGCGTCGCCGCTCGACGCCCCGCAGTGGCGGGGCACGCGCGACAACCTCGCCGCGTCGGCCGAACGGATGCGCTCGTCGCGCCTCTCGAGCGACACGGTCTCGCTCGGCATCGACGACGGCGCCTCGAAGAGCGGCGTGACCCGCATCTCGGTCACCGGCCCGAGCCTCTCGCTCGCCTTCGGCTTCGGCCCCCTCGGCGGCTCGGTCGGCGTCGGCCCGAGCTGGAGCCTCGTCGACTACGAAGACCTCAACGGCGACGGCTACCCCGACGTGATCACCCCCGGCGACGTGCAGTACACGAGCCAGCGCGGCATCTTCCAGAAGACCGTCGACGATCCGGATCCGAGGAAGGGGCTCGTCAACCAGGACTTCACGGTGAACGCCTCGGGCGGCCTCGACGCCGGCCTCGTGGACATCGCCGCGAACAACAAGGGCAAGACGAACACGACGCAGGGCAATGCGGCATCGAAGGGCGGCAAGGCCGCCGACAGCGACCCGGGCCTCGGCGCCGGCTTCGGCGTGAGCATCGGCGGCGGGTTCGACCTGTCGTTCACGAACCCGAACGAGTCCGGTCCGTCGGGCGGACCGCTCTCGGCCGACTACGGCCCGCCCGACGAGCTCTCCGACGTGCCGACGAGCGGCGGCGACACGGCGCAGATGTCGCAGGAGCTCGCCGACGTCAACGGCGACGGCCTGCCCGATGT
>NZ_JBFUCL010000200.1:0-6965 GCF_056405255.1 Agromyces sp. P1_H4
CGTCGGCCGCGGCATCCCCGCTGCGTTCCAGCGCGACGCCGGCTCCCAGCGTGGCCAGCGCCGCGATCGTGAAGACCAGCCACGCCTTCGCCGTGCTCATCGACGCGTGCGGCGGCTCGGGCCGGCGGCGCCGGCGGCGCGGTCCGGGCGTCGGCCTCGGCGGCGCTCCGGKCGCCTGCCAGGGCAGGGCCACGGATGCACGCCGCACGAGGACGAGGGCGGCGACCCAGAGCACCGCGATCAGCACCACATCGGCGGTGAGGCGCCCGAAGAGCGCATCGGCCGGCAGTTGCGTGCCCGCCATCACGACCGTGAGGATGGCCACCACCATCACGGCCTCGACGACCAGCACCAGCGAGGCGGCGCGGTATGTCAACGGGCGGGCGCCCGGTGCCCGCCTGCCGAAGACATCGAGGATGACGAGCACGACGGTCTGCAGGGCGATGCCTCCGAGGATGTTGCCGACCGCCACCGAGATGTCCCCGGACATCGCCGCACTGACCGTGATCGCGATCTCGGGCAGGTTCGTCGCGATCGCCAGCACGATCAGCCCGCCGAGGGCGCTGCCGATGCCCAGCCGCGCGTCCAGCACATCCGTCGTGCGCGACAGCTGGATGCCCGCGACCCACACCACCACCGCGGCGGCGACGAAGATCACGGCCAACAGCCAGAGGGGCAATCCGTCCATAGCGCCAGTGAACACGGAAACGGCGCGGGCCGGGGCGGGATCAGTCGCCGGTCGTCATCTCCGTGACGAGTTGCGGCAGCAACCCACCCAGCCGACCGATCGTCTCCTGCGCCGAGGCCACGTCGAACGTCTCGGTGAGATCCCGGATGTCGCGATAGGCCACATGCGTGCCCTGGCTGTCCGACCAGGCGAGGATGCGCAACGGCAGGTCGATCCCGGCGCGCGGATCCGCGAGCATCACTTCGGTGCCGACCGTGGGGTCGCCGAAGACGACCACGGTCTCGTCGGACAGCTCCAGGCCGGCGTCCCGAGCGGCCGCGGCGTGGTCGATGACGGCGAACACGTGGATGCCACGGCGCGCGAGCGCCGCCAGCAGCGCGTCCACCACCTGCGCGACGGATCGACCGGTCGTCGTCTCCACGAGGTTCGTCATCGGGGGCCTCCTTCGCCGGCGGCGGCCTCGTCACCGGTCCCCGAGCAGGCTACGTCAGAACGGGTTCTCCCGGCAGTACCGCGCGTGGGTCGCGCGATCCAGCCGACGGCGCTCGACGGAGTCGATGTCCGTCGGCGCTCCCGGAGCAGCGGGCCCGTCGACCAGGACGTCGCGCGGCGTTGCGAAGCTCAGCGGGGAGACGACGACGATCGCCGCCGCCAGCAGCGCGAGCACGGTCAGCACGGCGCAGCACCGCGACATGACCACGCCGGTGCGTGCGCCGAGCCTGCGTCGCGCGAGTGCGAGCACGGCGAGTCCGGCCAGCCCGCCGGCGGTGTTCGTGATGAGGTCGGTGACGTCGGAACTCCCGACGGCCAGCACGTACTGGAGCACCTCCATCGCAAGGCTCGCACCCGCGACGATGGCCGTGGTTCGCCACCAGGACCAGGYCGGCGCGAGGAGGCCGAGGTACAGGCCGAAGGGGACGAAGAGCAGGACGTTGACGACCACTTCGGAGGGCGAGCTGGCCCCGTCGCACGTGCTCGGCGCGAACGGGACGAGCTTGAGCTGGCGCAGGTCGCCCGTTCCGACGAACGGCACCTCGAGCTTCCAGATCACGATCCACGTGAGCAGCACGAGGTACACGACGAACAGGGCCGGCAGGATGCGACGGCGCGATCGGGTCGCCTCACTCCCACCCTCCGCCGGCGACGACCGGGGCAGCTCGTCGACGCTCATCGGATCGGGCCCGATGCCGCGGCAGGAAGTGCCACTGTCACGCGCAGCCCGCCCTTGGGACGACCGACGATGGTCAGGCGTCCGTCGTGCGCCGTGATGATGCTCGCCACGATCGCGAGGCCGAGGCCGACCCCGGCATGGTCGCCGCGGAGCCGCTCGGTGCCCCGCTGGAACGGCTCGGTCAGCGTGGAGACGAGGTGCGGTGCGAGGTGCTCGCCCGTGTTCTCGACCGTCAGCGTGACGGAGCGCGCATCGACGGCGGTGCTCATGTGCACGGTGCCGTGGTCGGGCAGGTTGTGCACGATGGCGTTGTGCACGAGGTTCGTGGTCATCTGCAGCAGCAGCGCGTGCGAGCCGAACGTGGGCGCGATCTCGCCCGAGGTCTCGAGGCCGACGCCGCGTTGCTCGGCGAGGGGGAGGAGTGTCTCGACAGCCTCCTCGGCCAGGAGCGACAGGTCGACCTCCTCGCGGGTGAACGACCGCTGGTCGGCGCGGCTGAGCAGGAGCAGCGCCTCGGTGAGGGCGATCGCGCGGTCGTTGACGATGCGCAGGCGCTCGATGAGGGCGCCCTGGTCACGGTGGGGGTCGTTGCGCGCGACCTCGAGCAGCGTCTGCGTGATGGCGAGCGGGGTCCGCAGCTCGTGCGAGGCGTTGGCGGCGAACCTCCGCTGCTCCGCGACCTGCGCCTCGAGCCGGGCGAGCATGGCGTCGAAGCTGTCCGCCAGCTCGCGGAACTCGTCGTTCCGGCCCTCGAGCTCGATGCGGTACGAGAGCGATCCGTTCGCGGCCCGCCGCGTGGCATCCGTGATCCGTGCCAGTGGCACGAGCATGCGCCCGGCGAGGAACCACCCGCCGACGAGGCCGAACGCCAGCAGGAAGAGGAGGACCCACGCGACGACCGGCCCGAATGCACGGACCAGGTCGTCGCGACCGGGCACGAACCCGTCGATCGTCTCGCTTGCGCGGGCGGGCACGTAGCGGAGGAGGAACAGCCACACGGCCGCGAGCAGCAGGAAGCTCGCGACCATCAGGAAGCCCGCGTAGCTGAGGGTGAGCTTGAGGCGGACGCTCATTCCCGGCGGCCTAGCCACGCGCGCCGCCTTCGTCCGAGCCGGATGCCTCGGCCTCGACGCGATACCCGACGCCGGGCACGGTGACGATGACCCACGGCTCGCCGAGCCGCTTGCGCAGGGCCGAGACCGTGATGCGCACGGCGTTGGTGAACGGGTCGGCGTTCGCATCCCACGCCCGCTCCAGCAGCTCCTCGGCGCTGACCACGCCGCCCTCGGCGGCGACGAGGACCTCGAGGACCGCGAACTGCTTCCTCGTCAGCGCGACGTAGCGTCCGTCACGGAAGACCTCGCGGCGGAAGGGATCCAGCCGGAGCCCGGCGATCTCGTGCACCGGCGGTCGGTTGTGCGCCCGCCTCCGGTCGAGCGCGCGGAGCCGGAGCACGAGCTCCTGCAGCTCGAACGGCTTGGTGAGGTAGTCATCGGCTCCGAGCCCGAACCCCGAGGCCTTGTCGTCGAGCCGATCGGCGGCGGTGAGCATGAGGATCGGCATCCCGCTGCCCGAGGCGACGATGCTCGCCGCGACCTCGTCGCCGGAGGGACCCGGGATGTCGCGGTCGAGCACGGCGAGGTCGTAGGAGTTGATGCTCAACCGCTCGAGCGCGGCGTTCCCGTCGCCGGCGATGTCCGCCGCGATCGCCTCCAGGCGCAGCCCATCCCGGATGGCCTCCGCCATGAACGGCTCGTCCTCGACCACCAACACGCGCATGCTGGCAATGCTAGGAGCCGACGCATATCGTCGGCGTATCCGAAAGCGGATACGCCCCGGCAACGCGCCCTCGCGTTGGCTCGCAGCATGAGTCGAACCACCCCGTCCCGGTCCCCGAGTCGACGCCGCGCCCGCCGCACGTTCGGCGCGGTCGTCGTCGCCCTCCTCCTCGTCATCGCCGCGGCGACGGTGCTCGGAACGCTCGTGCCACCGGCCTCGTCGTCGTCGGCCTCGTCATTCGGTGAGGGTTGGCGCGATGACGCGGGTGCGGCGCCGGTCATGCCCGACGGCGCGACCATCGGCGACCTCACCGAGGCCGACGGCACGATGCCCGACGGCGTGACGGTGTTCGACGACGAGTACCCCGGCGTCGGCAAGCTCGACCCCGATCTGCTCGCTGCGCTGCGCGACGCGGCGACGGATGCCGCAACGGACGGCATCGGCTTCGTGGTGAACAGCGGCTGGCGCTCGCCGGAGTACCAGGAGCAACTGCTCCAGGACGCGGTCGCCACGTACGGCTCGGAAGCGGAGGCAGCCAGGTGGGTCGCGACGGCCGCCACGTCGGCCCATGTCTCGGGAGACGCGGTCGACATCGGCGACGCCGACGCCGACGCGTGGCTGGCGGCGAACGGCGCCGGGTACGGCCTCTGCCCGATCTACGACAACGAGCCGTGGCACTTCGAGCTGCGCGAGGAGGCGCTCGCACAGGGCTGCCCCACCACGTATGCCGACCCCACCGAGGATCCGAGGATGCAGCAGTGACGATCAGCCGCGCCACGGCGTGAGCCGCGGCCACCAGCCCGGGACGTTGCGCCGGTAGGCGGCGTACTGCTCGCCGTATGTCTCGGTGAGGGTCGGCTCCTCGTAGCCCTTCACGAACGCCACCACCGCGGCGAGCACGACGACGGCGTAGACGAGAAGCCACCAGCTGCCGAACAGCAGCGCCTGGCCGAGGATGATCGCGAGCACCGACAGGTACATCGGATTGCGCACGTATCGGTAGACCCCGGTCACGACGAGCGTCGCAGTCGGAGCGACCGGAGCGGGCGTTCCGCGGTGCAGGGCGAACAGCGCGAAGGCGTGCAGGAGGAAGCCCACTCCGACGCCGATCGCGATCCAGGCGATCGGCAGCACGACCCAGGCGGCCGTGCCCCAGTCGCACCAACGCCAGCCGGAGATGAGCCACGGGATGATGCCGGCGACGATTCCGGGCGCGAGGAGGAGGAAGACGATCGTGCCGATCCACGCGCGCACGGGCGAAGCTGCCTGGGCCATGGGCGTCGGGCTAGTCCGGTCCGCCGGGGAGGGAACCACCATGTGCCGTGCCTCGCTCGGACAGTGCATACCGCAGGAGCACCATGTCGCCGACCCGACGGCTCTCAGCGAGGGGTGCGCGACGGTCGGCATTCCACGGGAACGTGCCGTCGCCGATCAAGCGCGGGGCTCGCCGGTCGCCGACGAAGAACGGGGCGATCGCCAATTGGAGTTCATCGACGAGGTCGGACGCCAGGAACTGGGTGAACACGGTTCCGCCGCCTTCGACGAGGAGCGTCCGCACGCCCCGGTCGTGCAGCTCGCCGACGAGATCGACCGCGGTGAGCTCGTCGGCCAATCCCACGATGGTCGCACGATCACCGAGCCGTTCCCGGATGTCGCGGGTCGCGGACGTAGGGCAGTAGACCAGCTTCTCCGTGTCTCCGAAGGTGAAGAACCTCGACTCCGGATCGAGGTCGCCGGTCGCCGTGACGGTCACCTTCCAGGGCGACGGGGGACGGCCTTCGGCCTCGCGCCGACTCCGTCGCTCCTCGCTGCGCACGAGCAACCTCGGATTGTCGGCCCGCACGGTGCGTGCTCCGACGAGGATGGCGTCGCAGTGCGCGCGCACCTCGTCGACCCTGTCGAAGTCCGCCTCGTTCGAGAGCGCGAGACGCGGCGGGGAGGCGGTATCGAGGTATCCGTCGATGGACATGGCTGCGCTGAGGATCACGTACGGACGGTCGATCACGATTCCTCCTTCCGGCCAGTGCCGGTGAGAACGACCGTACGCTCGGGTGCGGTCGATTGCGCGCGTCGGGCGGCGGATGTCGCGGCGACGACGAGTGCGGGGGTGACGGCGATCATCGCCAGGATGCCGAACAGGGTGGCGGCGGCGACACCCGCGGAGGCGCCGAGGCCGGCGACGGCGAACGTCCAGCCGGCGATCCCCTCGCGCGGACCCCAGCCGCCGAGGTTCAGCGGGATGGATCCGGCGAGCAGCACGACGAGCGCGAGGGCGGCGAGGCGCATCGGCGGCACGCTCGCTCCCACCGCGGCGACCGCGACGCCGAACGTCACGACGTGGCACGCGACCACCACGATCGATGCGACGACGACCTGCAGGAGCGCTCGGGCGGATCCCACACCGGCTGAGAGCTCGTCGAGCTCGCGTCGCAGCGCGGCGCGCGCCCGGGCGCTCGTCGCCGTCATCGCGAGCGTGGCGAGTGCGATCACGGTGACGACGAGGCCGGTCGTCGCGAGCAGGTAGCCCTGGAACTCGGCGGCGAAGCACGCGATGACGACCACCGCGAGCGCGACCTGCACGACCTGCCCGACGGTGCGCTCGATGACGACGGCCCGAGCGCCCTGCCCGACGTCGCCGGCGTCGCGGCCCTGCGTGAGGGCACGCTGCACGTCGCCCACCACGCCACCGGGAAGCACCGTGTTGAGCAGCTGCGACCGGTAGTACATGCCGACGGCGCGTGGGTAGGGGAGGCCCACCCCGAGTCGCTTCGCGATGATGCTCCAGCGCCAGGCTGCGGCGGCGGTCGCCGTGGCGGAGAGCGCGAGCGCGGCAACGATGACGCGCAGGTCGACGCTGAGCAGCCCGTGCAGGAACGGCCCCGTGCCGACCTGGGCGACCACCGCCATGAGCACGCCGACCCCCACCAGCACACGTACCGCGAGTCGGAACCGTCGCGACGCCCAGGCTGCGCGGAGCCGTGACCCGATTCCCGTCGCGGCCGTTGCGATCCTCACCGCGGACATCACGGCCACGCCAGGAGATCGGCGTGCGCGACCTCGGCTGAGAGTGCACCGCGTCGCGATTGCGACGAACGAAGGGTGCGGTACGCCGCGCCGTCCGCTCGGAGGTCGGCCCGCTCCTCGAGGGCGGCATCGCACCATCCGGCGAACCACTCGTCGAGGAGCGGTCGCTCGTGGTCGCCGAGCCGCCAGGGGGTGGCGGCGGTTCGAACGTTCCAGCCGGCCTCGAGGAACCGGCGTCGCGCGAGCGCGACGCCAGTGGGCCCGACGAGGCGCCGCGCCCCCGCGCGACGTCGCTGGTGCGCG
>NZ_JBFUCL010000201.1:0-6903 GCF_056405255.1 Agromyces sp. P1_H4
AGCGTGGGCGGCGGCGTCGTCAGCGCCCGCACCCAGGCTGCGGCGGTGCTGCCGAGGCGGAACCGGTAGGTCTCACCATCGGCCACGAACGACACCACGCCGTCGGCGGCCTCGACCTGCGACCACGCCGACCTCGGCACCTGCGCCCGGCGCTCGCCCGAGATCTGCAATCCGGCCGCCTCGAGATGGAGCGTGACCGCCGCCGCACGACCGTGCTCGCCGATCCAGGTCGCCTTCGCCTGCCTCCCCATGCATGAACCCCCCGGTTCATGATCCACGCCGGGCCGGTCGCGCGCAATGCCCCGAGCGTGCACGAGACACGGATGCCGCGGCCGGCCCCCTCGCGTGAAGGGGCCGGCCGCGGCATCCGCTTGCCGATCGCTGCCGGCGTCAGCCGTCCTGCTCGGCGCCGAACCGCTGCCGGGCCTCGACGGGGATGAGGGGATGCGCGGCGCGGGCCTTGATCTGCTGCACGGCCCACGTGTTGCCGTCGGGGTCGGCGAAGCCGAAGAAGGTGCCGCCGTCGCGCTCGTCGAAGACGGTGATCTCACTGCACTCGACGCCGCGGGAGACGAGCTCGTCGCGGGCGGCGGCCGCGTCGGCGACGACGAGCTGGAGGCCCCGCATGGAGCCGGGCGCCATCTCGGTCTGCGCGGGCAGGTCGCCGATCACGATCGAGCAGCCCGACCCTCTCGGAGTGAGCTGCACGACGTGCATGTGCTCGTTGCGGGTGTCGTGGTCGAGCGCGAATCCGACCTGGTCGCGGTAGAACGCGACGGCGCGGTCGATGTCGCTCGACGGGATGAGGACGACCTCGAGAGTCCAGTCCATGATGTGCTCCGTTCGTGTTGGTCGTGCGGTTCGCGTGCGTTCAGGCGGCGACGAGGGCGTCGAGCCGCTGGTAGCCCTCGCGGAGGCCGGTCTCCATGCCGCTCGCGACCATGCCGTCGCGGGCCTCGACCGCGGGATAGGTGGAGTGGATGCGCAGGCGCGTGCGGCCGTCGCCGAGGTCCTCGAACGCGATGGTCTCGATGGCCACGACGTCGGGCATGCCCTCGAACTCGAAGGTCTGCACGGCGAACTCGTTCTCGCGAACCGAATGGAACGTGCCGTTGAACGCCCACGCCTCGCCGTCGGGCGTGCGGTGCACGTAGCGGTAGCCGCCCTGGGTCGTGAAGTCCCAGCGCTCGATGTCCATCTCGTAGCCCTGCGGGCCGAGCCACTGCCGGACGAGCTCAGGCTCGCGGTGTGCCCGGAACACGGCCTCGACGGGGGCGTCGAACTCGCGGACGATCTCGATGAAGGGGAGTCCTTCGGGTGCGGTGATGGTGACTGCGTTGGTCATGATTCAGGTTCTTCCTGTGCGGTGCCGGCGCTCGGGCCGGGCTCTGGCGATGCGGCATCCGTGCCGCTGGTGGTGGTGCCGGCGAGCAGCGCGTCGAGCGATCGGAACTGCTGCTCGTGGATCAGCCGGTAGCGGTCGATCCACGCGGTGAGGGCTTCGAGCTGGGCCGGCTCGAGGTGCACGGGCCGGCGCTGCGCGTCGCGGGTTCGCGAGACGAGCCCGGCGTGCTCGAGCACCTGGATGTGCTTCGAGACGGCCTGCTTGGTGATCTGGAACGGCTCGGCCAGTTCGTTGACGGTGGCCGGTCCTCGGCTGAGGCGGGCGACGATGCGGCGGCGCACCGGGTCGGCCAGGGCCATGAAGGCCCGGTCGAGGCGGTCGTCACTGCTCGGATCGACGATCATCGTGCGCCTCCTCGCAGTTCTTTGATCAATGATTTGCTTGATCAATGGTTTGGTTGATTACAATCTACGCCTGCCGAAAGGACGTGTCAACGCCCAGAATCGACTCCATGGATGCCGACACGCCCACGCCGCTGACGGCGCCGCTCTCCGCCCTCGACTTCCGCCGTGCCACCGTCGACGACCACGCGCGTGTGGTCGCCGTGGTCCCCGACTGGTGGGGCCTTCCCGGCACCGAGTCGCTCTGGCGCCTGCTCCCCCGGCTGTTCTTCCAGCACTTCGCCGACACCTCCACGATCGTCGACGACCCCCGGGCCGACGGCGGGCTCGCGGCCTTCATCATCGGCTTCCGCTCGCAGTCGTCACCGGATGTCGCGTACATCCACTTCGTCGGCGTGCGGCCCGACCTGCGCGGCCACGGGCTCGCACGCGTCCTCTACGAGCGCTTCTTCGACGAGATGCGGGCGAGCGGATGCCGCCGCGTCGACGCGATCACGGGTCCCCGCAATCACCGGTCGCAGGAGTTCCATCGCGCGATGGGCTTCACCGCCACGGGAGACACCGACGTCGACGGCGTGCGGGCCTGGCGCGACTACGACGGGCCCGGGGAGGACCGCGTCGCGTTCACCCGGCCGATCTGATCCGTTCACGAACGACCCTCGCGTCGCTGCGCGGATCGGAGCAGAATCGGGCGGAGGAACGACGACGATCTGGAGGCCACCATGCCCGTCACGCTCAACCCGTACCTGAACTTCAAGGACAACGCCCGCGAGGCGCTCGAGTTCTACCACTCCGTGTTCGGCGGCGAGCTCAACGTGAGCACCTTCGCGGACTTCCAGTCCGCGGAGGACCCGTCCGACAGCGACCTCGTCATGCACGGCCAGCTCGACGGCCCGGGCCTCACCCTGATGGCCGCCGACACGCCCAAGCACATGGAGTACCGCGAGCCGGCCGGGTTCTCCGTGTCGCTCTCGGGTGACGACGACGCCACCCTTCGCGCCTACTGGGACAAGCTCGCCGACGGCGGCACCGTGCTGCAGCCGCTCGAGGTCGCGCCGTGGGGCGACGCCTTCGGCATGGTCACCGACCGGTTCGGCGTCACCTGGCTGCTGAACATCTCGGGCGCCGGTGGTACGACCGGAGCCGACGCGCCCGCCTAGACGGGCGTCAGCGCCTCGACGACGGGCGCCAGCTCGGGCTGCTCCGCTGCGTCGGCGAGCACGCGCTGGAGTGCCTCGTCGTGGATGGGCCGTGCCCGCTCGACGAGCGCCCGCCCGGCCGCCGTGAGCTCGGTGTAGATGCCACGGCGGTCGTCGGCGCAGAGCACGCGCGTGAGCAGCATCCGATCCTCGAGGCGATTGACGAGCCGCGTGGTGGCGCTCGGGCTCAACGCGGCCGCGCGGGCGAGCTGCTGCATGCGCATGTGCCAGCCGTGCTGCCGGCTGAGCGCGTCGAGCACCGTGTACTCCACGACCGAGAGGTCGACGGATGCCGCGAGCGCGCGTTCGAGCTCGGACTCGATCATGCCGTGCAGTGCGGCGAGCGTGCGCCAGCCGTGCGCGCGGACCTCGACGGCGTCGTCGGCGATGCCCATGCGATCCTCCTGGTCGGTCAGATAGTTGCTTGCGCTTTCTATTTGCGTGTGCAAGCATTGAGCCCGCGTTCGCAATAGAGCGCGTCTGCAACTACCACGACCATTGTATCGGAGTTCCGCGCATGCCACTCGGCCTTCTCGCCCTCGCCATCGGCGGGTTCGGCATCGGCCTCACCGAGTTCGTGATCATGGGCCTGCTGCCCGAGGTGGCCGCCGACTTCGGCGTGACCGAAGCACAGGCCGGCTGGTTCATCTCGGGCTACGCCCTCGCCGTCGTCGTCGGCGCCCTCGGACTCACCGCCGCCACGATCAGGCTCCCCCGCAAGCCCGTGCTCATGGGCCTGCTCGTGCTCTTCATCGCCGGCAACGCGATCTCGGCCATGGCACCCACGTACGAGCTCATGATGACCGGGCGCATCGTCGCCGCCCTCTGCCACGGTGCCTTCTTCGGCATCGGCTCGGTCGTCGCCGCGAGCCTCGTGGCTCCCGACCGCGCGGCCGGAGCCATCGCCGTAATGTTCACCGGACTCACGGCCGCGAACGTGCTCGGCGTGCCGCTCGGCACCTTCCTCGGCCAGCAGTACGGCTGGCGGTCGACGTTCTGGGTCATCTCGGCCATCGGCGTCGTCGCGCTCGTGGGCATCGCCACGCTCGTGCCGAAGCCCGCCGCGGGCACGCCGATTCCCAGCCTGCGCCGCGAGCTGGGCGCATTCCGGTCGGGCCAGGTCTGGCTCTCGCTCACCGTCACCGTGCTCGGCTTCGGCGGAATGTTCGGTGCGTTCACCTACATCGCCTACACGCTCACCGAGGTGAGCGGCTTCGACTCGGGCGCCGTGCCGTGGCTGCTCGTGCTCTTCGGCGCCGGGCTGGTCGTCGGCAACTGGGTCGGCGGCCGCCTCGCCGACCGCTCCATCGACGGCACGCTGCTCGGCTTCATCGCCGCGCTCGTCGTCGTGCTGGCGCTCTTCGCCTGGCTGGCGTGGAGCCCCGTCGCCACGATCGTGCTCCTCATCGCCATGGGCGCGCTCGGCTTCGGCACCGTGCCCGCCCTGCAGAGCCGCGTCATGCGCTCCGCCGCCGACGCCCCCACGCTCGCCTCGGGCGCCAACATCGGCGCGTTCAACCTCGGCAACGCGCTCGGCGCATGGGCCGGCGGCACCGCGATCGCGGCCGGGCTCGGCTACACGTCGCCGATCTGGGTCGGCGCCGCCATCACCCTGGGCGCGCTCATCGTGATGGTCGTCGCCGCGACGTCGGCGCGGACCCCCCGGCCGACCCGCTCGGAACGCGTCGCCGGCCCCGGCGAGCGCGACGCACCGACCGACACGCGCCCCGTGGCATCCGTCGCCTGACCGACGCCGCACCGCACCCACCCCACCGCCTCGCTCCACGATCGAAAGGAACGCATGACCACCGCGACCGTCCCCACCATCACCCTGAACAACGGCGTCCGGATGCCGCAGCTCGGCTTCGGCGTCTTCCAGGTGCCGAACGGCGAGACGCAGGCCGCCGTCGCCACCGCCCTCGAGGTCGGCTACCGCAGCATCGACACCGCCGCCGTCTACGGCAACGAGCAGGGCGTCGGGCGGGCCATCGCCGCGTCGGGCCTCGCGCGCGACGAGCTGTTCATCACCTCGAAGGTCTGGAACGCCGACCAGGGCCACGACGAGACCCTGCGCGCATTCGACGCGAGCCTCGCGAAGCTCGGGCTCGAGCAGCTCGACCTCTACCTGATCCACTGGCCGACCCCCGACCGCGACCGCTACGTCGCCACGTGGAAGGCGCTCGAGCGCCTGGCCGCTGAGGGACGCATCCGCGCGATCGGCGTCTCGAACTTCGAGCCCGAGCACCTCGACCGCCTCGTCGCCGAGGGCTCCGTCGTGCCCGCCGTGAACCAGGTGGAGCTGCACCCGGCCCTGCAGAATCGCCGCGTCGTCGCCGCGGACGACCGTCTCGGCATCGCCACCGAGGCCTGGAGCCCGCTCGCCCAGGGTGCGGTGCTCGACGACCCCGCCATCACGACCATCGCCGCCGCCCACGGCCGCACGCCCGCCCAGGTCGTGCTGCGCTGGCACCTRCAGCAGGGCCGCATCGTGATCCCGAAGTCGGTCACGCCCGCCCGCATCGCCGAGAACTTCGACGTGTTCGGGTTCTCGCTCGCAAAGTCCGAACTCGACGCGATCGACGGCCTCGAGCGCGACGGCCGCACCGGTCCGCACCCCGCCGAGTTCCACCGCGCCTGACGCGGCCCCTCCATCCACCACCTCACCGACAGAACGGAAGCACCACCTGTGAGCGACATCCTCATGATCGTCACCGCCGCCACCAGCCTCACCATGAAGGACGGTTCCGAGCACCCCACCGGCTTCTGGGCCGAGGAGCTCGTGACCGCCCACCGCGACCTCACGGAGGCCGGACACACGGTCACCATCGCGACGCCGGGCGGCGTCACGCCGACGGTCGACGCCGTCAGCCTGGATCCCGCCGTCGTCGGCAGCACCGACACGGTCGAGCAGCTTCGCGGGTACCTCGCGTCGATCGCCGACGAGCTCGCCGCCGCCGTGCCGATCGCCGAGGTCGACCCCGCGGCGTACGCCGCGATCGTGCTGCCCGGAGGGCATGGTCCCATGGCCGACCTGGCGACCGACCCCGAGACGGGCCGCGTCCTCGTGGCCGCCAACGCCGCCGGCACCATCATCGCGCCGTTCTGCCACGGCCCGGCCGCACTGCTGTCGGCGAAGCTTCCCGACGGCTCGAACGCGTTCGCCGGCCGACGCCTCACCGTCTTCACCGACGAGGAGGAGCGCACCGGCGGAACGGGCGAGAACACGCCGTGGTGGGTGGAGTCGACGCTCCGCGAGGCCGGCGCCACCATCGACTCGGCGGCCCCATGGAGCGACCACGTCGTCGTCGACGGCAACCTCATCTCGGGGCAGAACCCGCAGTCGAGCGCGTCGGTCGCGCGCCGGGTCGTCGAGGCGCTCGCCGGCTGACCGGAGGGGCAGGCCTCGGCCGCGTGGAGCGGAGGATGCCTCACCTGTCAATCCCCTGCTGGGGCGTCCCCTCCGCCGCCTACGGTGGACGGCGGAGGGGCGCCCCATGGCCATGGCACGCGCCCACTTCGGGACGGAGGCGCGTGCACGATGCCCGGTTGGAACGCGGACACCCTCGCCGGCACGGCCGGCGCCGGTGCGGTCACGATCGTCGAGGGCTCCGCGTTCTGCGTGTCGGCCGCCAACGGCGACATCATGCCCGAGTTCCCCCATGGCGTCTTCTTCCACGACACGCGCCTCGTCTCGAGGTGGGCGCTCCTCATCGACGGCGACCCCGTGGAGCCGCTCTCTTCGTCCACGCCCCGGCCGTACCGCTCCGTCGCGGTCGGCCGCGCCGGGCACATCCCGGGGCGCGCCGACACTCCGCTGATCGTCGAACGCGACCGCAAGGTCAACGGCGGGCTGCGCGAGGAGCTCACCCTGCGCAGCTACTCCCGGGAGCCGATGGCCCTGCGGGTGGAGCTCGTCCTCGAGTCCGACTTCGCCGACATCTTCGAGGTGAAGGAGGGC
>NZ_JBFUCL010000202.1:0-6835 GCF_056405255.1 Agromyces sp. P1_H4
GTGGCCGCCCGCATGGTGTCGACGCTGACCCGGATGCCGCGGCCGGCGAGTTCGCGCACGACGGGCACGACCCGGCGAAGCTCCTCGTCGGGCTCGACCCGCGCGGCACCCGGACGCGTGGACTCGCCGCCGACATCGAGCACGTCGGCGCCCTCGGCGGCGAGCTCGAGGCCGTGCGCGACGGCGGCCTCGGCGTCGAACCAGCGCCCACCGTCGCTGAACGAGTCGGGCGTCACGTTCACGACGCCCATCACCAGCGTGGGCACCGGATCAGTCACGTTCGTGGGCCCCGATGAGCGCGATGATCTCGGTGCGCGCGGCCGGCTCGGCCAGCGCGCCGCGGCTCGCGATCGTGATGGTCGAGCTGCGCTCCTGGCGGGAGCCACGGGTGGTGACGCAGCGGTGCTGCGCGTCGAGCACCACCAGCACCCCCTTGGGGTCGAGGCCCGCCTGGAGGGTGTCCGCGATCTCCTCGGCGAGCCGCTCCTGCAGCTGCGGCCGCGCCGCGAGCGTCTCGATCACGGCGGGGATGCGGCCGAGCCCGACCACCCGGTCGCCCGGCAGATAGGCCACGTGGGCGGTGCCGACGAAGGGCAGCAGGTGGTGCTCGCACACCGACCGGAACGCGAGGTCGCGCAGCACGACGGCGTCGGAGGTCGCCGGCACCCCGGCATCCGTCGCCCCGATGGGCACGGTGTCGGCGAGGTGGCTCAGCGGGTCGACCTGGAGGCCGCCGAAGAAGTCGGCATAGGCCTCGGCCACCCGCTGGGGGGTGCGCTCGAGGCCGGGCCGCGTCGGGTCCTCGCCGATCGCGAGCAGGATCTCGTGCACGGCGCGCTCGATGCGCCCGGTGTCGACACCGGCCATGGCACCCCCTCTTCGGGTCGGTCGACTACGCCGTCGCGGGCCGCGGCTTCGAGCGGGATGCGCGGGATGCGGCCGGCTCCTCGAGGGGCGTGTCGCCCGAGTCCACGCCGCCGTCGACGGCGCCCTGGTCGATCGGCGCCTTCGCGGTGGGGAAGGCGATCGGCGGGCGGTCCGAGACGGGGCGACGATCGCTCGAGAGCCAGAGCGGGCGCTCGGGCAGGCGTCGCACGTCCTTGAAGATCTCGGCGATCTGGTTGTGGTCGAGCGTCTCGTGCTCGAGCAGCTCGGCCGCGAGGTGGTCGAGGATGTCACGGTTGTCGTTGAGCACCTGCCAGGCCTCGTCGTGGGCCTGCTCGATGAGCGAGCGCACCTCGGCGTCGACCCGCTCGGCGATCTCCTCGGAGTAGTCGCGCTGGTGGCCCATGTCACGGCCGAGGAAGACCTCGCCCTGCGACTGGCCGAGCTTCACGGCGCCGACGTTCGCGCTCATGCCGAACTCGGTGACCATCTTGCGCGCGGTCGAGGTGGCCTTCTCGATGTCGTTCGACGCGCCCGTCGAGGGGTCGTGGAACACGATCTCCTCGGCGACGCGGCCGCCCATCGCGTAGGTGAGCTGGTCGAGCAGCTCGTTGCGGCTGATCGAGTACTTGTCCTCCAGCGGCAGCACCATCGTGTAGCCGAGGGCGCGACCGCGCGGCAGGATCGTGATCTTCGTCACGGGGTCGGTGTAGTTCATCGCCGCCGCGGCGAGGGCGTGGCCGCCCTCGTGGTAGGCCGTGATGAGCTTCTCCTTGTCCTTCATGACGCGGGTGCGGCGCTGCGGACCGGCGATGACGCGGTCGACGGCCTCGTCGAGGGCACGGTTGTCGATGAGCTGCGCGTTCGAGCGCGCCGTGAGCAGCGCGGCCTCGTTCAGCACGTTGGCCAGGTCGGCGCCAGTGAAGCCCGGCGTCTTGCGCGCGAGCACCTCGAGGTCGACGCCCTTGGCGAGCGGCTTGCCCATGGAGTGCACCTCGAGGATGCGCTGGCGGCCCTTGAGGTCGGGCGCGTCGACGCCGATCTGGCGGTCGAAGCGGCCCGGGCGCAGCAGCGCGGGGTCGAGGATGTCGGGGCGGTTCGTCGCCGCGATGAGGATGACGTTCGTCTTCGGGTCGAAGCCGTCCATCTCGACGAGCAGCTGGTTGAGGGTCTGCTCGCGCTCGTCATGGCCGCCGCCGAGGCCCGCACCGCGGTGCCGGCCGACGGCGTCGATCTCGTCGACGAAGATGATCGCCGGAGCGTTCTGCTTGGCCTGGTCGAAGAGGTCGCGAACGCGGCTCGCGCCGACGCCGACGAACATCTCGACGAAGTCGGAGCCCGAGATCGAGTAGAACGGCACACCGGCCTCGCCCGCGACGGCGCGCGCGAGGAGGGTCTTGCCCGTTCCGGGAGGACCGTAGAGCAGCACGCCCTTGGGGATGCGGGCACCCACGGCCTGGAACTTCGCCGGCTCCTTGAGGAACTCCTTGATCTCCTGGAGCTCCTCGATGGCCTCGTCAGCACCGGCGACGTCGTCGAAGGTGACCTTCGGGCTCTCCTTCGAGACGAGCTTGGCCTTGGACTTGCCGAACTGCATGACGCGGTTGCCGCCGCCCTGCATGCCGGACAGCATGATCCAGAAGAAGAGGCCGATCAGCACGAGCGGCAGCAGGATGCCGAGCATCGACAGGAACCAGTTCGGCTGCGGCACCTCGTCGTTGAAGCCGTCCTTCGGGTTCGCCGCGTCGACCGCGTTCACCACGTCTTCGCCGCGAGGCGTGACGTAGTAGAACTGCACCTGCGACCCGAGCTCGTCGTCGGGCTTGGCCAGCGTGAGGTCGACGCGGTTCTCGCCGTCGACGATCTTCGCCGAGGCCACCTTGCCGTCGCTGAGGAGCTCGAGGCCCTGCTGGGTCGAGACCTCCTTGAAGCCGGAGGCGGTGATGAGGCTCGATCCGATCCACACGGCGACGATCGCGAGCAGGATGTAGATGATCGGCCCGCGCAGGATCTTCTTCATGTTCATGGTGGTGCAAGGCTACCGTCGCGATGCTGGATGCAGGCCACGTGTTCGCTGAGGGCTGGTCAGCAGCCGTCGGCCGAGGCTGCTCAGCCGGCGGATGCCGCGGCGCGATACCCCTTGAGCCCCACCATGTAGGGCAGCCCCTTGCCGGCCGCCGCGAAGGTGCGCCCGAGCCGGCCGCCGAGCGACGGCGCGGGCAACGGCTCCGCCGAGCCGTCGAGGTCGGCGACGTCGACGAAGTAGGCGTGCACCGGGCCGAAGCCCTCGAGTTCGGGTTCGACCTCGTGCACGGGGCCGCGCATCGCGTCCTCCCCCGTGCGGTACAGCTCCTCGGAAACGAGGACGTACTCGGGGACCCCGACCGGGTTCTTCAGCAGGCGATGCACGAGGATGACGTCGATCCCGACGAGCTTGACCCGATCGCGGATGCTCTGGATGGCCACGTCACCGACATGCGCGACGAACTTCAGCTTGAGGTCGGCTGCGCCCTTGCATCCGTTGCACGGGCACAGGTTCGCCGCGACGTACCGTCGCTCGAGGTGGAAGGCCCGGTGCATCGCGACGGCGGCGTCGAGGATGTCGTCGACCGCGGCATCCGTGTCATCGTCGGCGGCCTGCCTCGAGAGGAACGCGGCGTCGCCCTCGATCTCGATGAGGTCGAAGCCCGGGGCGGCGTCGATCATCTTGTCGAGCATGCGCGCGGTGTTCACCTCGGCGTGCGCGAGGCTCATCCGATGGGTGCTCATGTACTCGGTGTAGCCACCGATGTCGGCGATGAGCAGGACGGCGCGGCCGGATTCCATGCCCAAGGGTCGCACCAAAGCCCCCGGTGCACAATGAACCCGTTCGGGGCGCCCGCTCACGGAGGGGGCGGCGGCGGCTCCCCGTGCGACTCCGTCGGCTCGTAGCGGTGCAGCAGGTCGTCGACCGTCGCGGCGGCCTCGGTCGCGCTCGCGGTGTAGCCGAGGACCACGGGGAGGAACCGCTCGGAGCCGAGTGACTGCAGTTCGAGCGGGCTCCTCGCCACGACGGTCGCCGTGCGACGGGTGCGCCGGAGCAGGGCGATCTCGCCGAAGCCCTCCCCCGGGCCGAGCGACGCCACCACCCGGCCGTCGCCCACCACGTCGGCGTCGCCGGACGCGATCACGTAATAGCGGTCGCCGACGTCGCCCTGCGTGAACACGGCCGCGCCCGCGGGGACGGCGACCGGTTCGAGGCCGCGTGCCAGCCGCTCGATCGACGGCAGTGGCAGCGGCCGCAGCATCGGCACCCGCTGCAGCAGCCCGATCTGGGCATCGAGCGCGTCGACGGACCGGTCGAGCCCGCGCAGGCGACGCCAGGACACCACGGCGAGCACGGGGCACACCAGCCCGATCGCGATCAGCGCGGTCTGGACGCCGAACCACTCGATCATCGTCGAGGCGACGACGGCACCGATCCCGATGAAGACCGCCACGAGGCTCTCCAGCACGCCGAACACGCGTCCGAGCACCTCGTCGGGAGCCATCCTGGCGATGAGGGTGAAGCCGGCGAGGTCGATCAGGGCATTGCCCACCCCGATGAAGGCCAGGAGCGCCAGCGCCGCCGACTGCTGGGGGACGAGGGCGACGAGCGTGAGCGGCAGCCCCCAGAGGCCCACCCCGACGGCGAACCACCCACCGAGGCGCCCGGATCCGACGAGGAGCGACGCGCCGAGCGACCCCAGCACCGCGCCCACCCCGACCGCGGTCATCAGCGCCCCGACGCCGGGCTCGCCGGTGCCCAGGAGCTCGATGGCGACCACCACGGAGAAGACCGTGAGCGCCCCGCGGGTCAGCGCCTGCGCCGCCGCGAGCCCGAGGATGAGGGTCAGGTCGCGATTGCCGGCGACCGCCCGCACCCCCTCGACCGCCTCACGGATGAGGTTCGGACGGCTCGGCGCGGCCGGCCGGGGTGGGGCGTCGTAGCGCAATCGCACCAGGAGGGCCGCCGCCAGGAACGAGGCGCCCGCGGCGACCCAGAAGACAACATCCACCCCGGTGAACTGGAGGAGCACCGCCGCGAGCAGCGGCCCGACCAGGGTCGCCGCGGAGTCGAGCAGGCCGCGCACCATGTTGGCGCTGGCGAGCTCGTGCCCGGTGCTGCACAGCGAGGGCAGGAGGGCGGAATGCGCCGGGCGGTAGAGGGTGGCCGCGATCGTCGACAGCACGGCGAGCGCGTAGATGACCGCCGAGGGGCCCGAGACCGCGACGACGACGGCGGCAGCGGCGGTCGCGATGCCGCGCACGATGGAGACGAGGATGAGGACCCGCTCGCGGCGCCCCCGGTCGGCGATCGGCGAGAGCAGCGGGGCGAGGATCGCGGAGGGCACCATGCGCAGCAGCCCGACGAGCCCGACGGCCGCCGCACCCCCGTCGCGGTAGGCGACGATGCCGAGCGCCACGGTGAAGGCCCACTCGGCGGTCCAGGCGCCGAGGAAGCTGAGCTGCGCACGGCGCAGGTTCGGGTTCAGCCAGTTGCTCGCGAAGGCAGCGCCAGCGTCGCGCAGAGTGGTGCGGCGCCGGCCATCGCCCATGGCGATGACTCTAGGGCCTGCGTCGCCCCCGGCACAGGGCCGGAAGCCGGGCGGTCACCCGAGCCTGCTGCGGTGCACACCCGCCGGGCGGCGCCGCCCGCTCAGCTGTAGACGTGCGGCGCGAGGATCGCCACGTCGCGGAGGTTGCGGTACCGCTCGGCGTAGTCGAGCCCGTAGCCGACGACGAACTGGTTCGGGATGTCGAAGCCGAGGTACTTCACGGCGACCTCGACCTTGGCGGCGTCGGGCTTGCGCAGCAGCGCGCAGATCTCGACCGACGCCGCTCCGCGCGACTCGAGGTTGCCGAGCAGCCAGCTGAGGGTGAGCCCCGAGTCGATGATGTCCTCGACGATGAGCACGTGGCGCCCGGTGAGGTCGGTGTCGAGGTCCTTGTTGATGCGCACGACGCCGCTCGACTGCGTGCCAGCGCCATACGACGACACGGCCATCCAGTCCATGTTCACGTGCGGTCGCAGCTCGCGGGCGAGGTCGGCCATGACCATGACGGCGCCCTTCAGCACGCCGACGAGCAGGAGGTCCTTGCCCTCGTAGTCGGCCTCGATGCGCCGGGCGAGCTCGGCGAGCTTCGCGTGGATCTCGGCTTCGGTGACGAGCACCTCGGTCAGGTCGGCCTCGATCTCGCGCGCGTCCATGCCTGTGCTCCCTGGTGTCGTGGGCGAACGGATGCCACGAGCCTACGCTGTGCCCGCCCGCCTCAGTGGTCGCGGGCTCAGCGGTCGCGGGCTCAGTGGTCGTGCGGCAGCACCTCGGTCGAGCCCGTGGTGGAGAAGAAGACATGCCGCCCCGAGCGCGACGCCTGCACGCCGCCGGGCAGGTCGAGCGGACCCTGCCCGTGCCAGTCGGTCACGAGGCGGGCGACGTCGAGTGTCTGCGCGCGGGAGAGCGCGACGCCGAACTCGCTCGACAGCACGTGCCGGATGATCCGCTGTCGCAGCGCCGCGGGGTTCGCCTCGAGCACCCCGACCGAGACCGCGATGCCGGCCTCGGCGGGCTCGCAGATCTCCTCGATGAACTCGTCGATCTGGCTGGTGAACGCCTCATCGTCCTCGCGCAGCTGCTCGGCCGTGCGCGCGAGCGCCTCCGCGACTCCCGGCCCGAGCTCCGCCTCGAGCACGGGCAGCACCCGCTCCCGCACGCGGACGCGCGTGTAGGCGGGGTCGGCGTTGTGCGGGTCGTCCCACGGCTCGAGCCCCGCGTCGAGGCACGCCTGCCGCGTGGTCGAGCGGCGGATGCCGAGGAGTGGACGCGCGTAGCGGCCCCAGCGGGCCGGCATGCCGGCGAGGCTCGCGGTGCCCGACCCGCGGGCGAGCCCGAGGAGCACGGTCTCGGCCTGGTCGTCGAGGGTGTGGCCG
>NZ_JBFUCL010000203.1:0-6824 GCF_056405255.1 Agromyces sp. P1_H4
ACGACGACGAGCGCCGATGTCGACCTCCGATTCGAGCTCGTCGATCCGACCGGCGGGGCTGCCGACGAGAGCGACCGCTGGGAGGTGCCGCCGAACTCGGTGCTGCGCATCACCGACATCCTCGTGAGCAACCCGTTCGGCGACGCGGGAACGATCACGCTCGAGAACCAGGACGTGCTCGCGCCGATCTTCACGAGCGGGCTCGAGAACTTCCGCGACCTCGACTTCCACTTCGTGACGCCGGTGCAACTGTCCGACGGCGACCAGCTCTTCGCCTCGATGACCTGCGCGGCAGCGAGCGGCGCCGGGCCGAATCCCGGGCAGTGCACGGCCTCGGTGCTCGTCACCGCGCAAGTCGTGACGACGACGGGCTGAGGCGGACCCGCCATGCCGACCGGTCCGGCCCTCCGCGCGGGCGATACGGCGGTCTGCGGCCTCTCCGACGGCCCGAAGCCGCATGTCGGCGGCCCGATCACGCCCGCGGCCGCGGTGCCGACCGTGCTGATCGGCGGCATGCCCGCCGCCGTCGCCAACGCGATGCCCGGCGGCATCGTGTGCGTGTCCCCCGCTCCGAACGGCATCGCGCAGGGCAGCATGACGGTGCTCATCGGCGGCTTCCCCGCGGCGCGGGTCGGCGACCTCAGCATGCACGGTCAGCCGATCGCCCCCGGCCCCGGCGCTCCCACGGTGATCATCGGCGGGTGAGCGCCGATCGGGTGAGCGCAACGGATGCCGCGGCAGTCGCCTGCACGCGGCATCCGAGGCATCGACCTACTTGRCGGCACCCGCCGTGAGTCCGCCGACGATGTACTTCTGCAGCCAGAGGAACAGCGCGACGACGGGCAGCGCCGCCATGACGGCACCGGCCGAGAACGCGCTCCAGTCCGCGTAGCGCGGGTTCGACACGAGCTTCGTGAGGCCCACCGCGAGCGTCTGCTTCTCGGTGTCGATGAGCAGCACGGATGCCACCATGAACTCGTTCACCGACCCGATGAACGACAGCAGGGCCACGACGGCGAGGATCGGCGCGGCGAGCCGCAGGATGATCGTGAAGAAGATTCGGGCGTGGCCCGCGCCGTCGATCTTGGCCGCCTCGTCGATCGACGCCGGGATCGTGTTGAAGAAGCCGTACATGAGGAACGTGTTCACGCCGAGCGCGCCGCCGAGGTACACCATGATCAGGCCGATCTGCGTGTTCAAGCCGATCGCGGGGAACCAGTCGGCGATCGCGCTCATGAGCAGGAAGATCGCGACGACGGCGAGCATCTGCGGGAACATCTGCACGATGACGATCGTGATGAGCCCGAACCGGCGACCCGTGAACCGCATGCGCGAGAACGAGTACGCGGCGAGGCCGCCGAGGAGCACCGTGCCGATGGCGGTGATGGACGCGATGAGGAGCGTGTTCGCGAACCACTGCGGGTACGGCACCTGGGGGTCGGTGAGGATCCGGACGTAGCTGTCGAGCCCGAACTTCGAGAACAGCGCGTTCGACCCGGTCAGCGTTCCCTGCGGGTTCAGCGACGACGAGATCACGAAGACGATCGGGAACAGCGAGAACAGCACCATCACGATGCCGACGACGTGGCGCCATCCGGTCGCCCGGAACCAGCGACCGAAGTTGAACGGCCGCTTGGGCAGGTCGTAGCCGGTGCCACCCGCGCCGCCGGCGGTCGAGTGCGCCCGCGTCGAGGCATCCGTCACCTCGGCCAGCTCGCCCGCGATGAGCCCGGTCTGCGTGCCGGGGATCGGCTGCTCGTTGGTGGCCATCAGTTCAGCTCCTCGAGGGACTTGGTGCGGCGGAAGGCGATGATGGAGATGATCGCGACCACGATGAAGATGATGATCGAGTAGGCGCTCGCGAGGCCGTAGTCACGCGACTGCCCGGTGAACGCCACCTTGTAGACCATGGTGATCAGCAGGTCCGTGAAGCCCACCGGGATCGGGGCGTCCGAATCGCGTGGACCACCGTCGGTGAGCATGTAGATCACGTTGAAGTTGTTGAAGTTGAACGCGAACGACGCGATGAGCAGCGGCGCCACCGTCACGAGCAGCAGCGGCAGCTTGATGAGCCGGAACACCGCCCACGGCTTCGCGCCGTCGACCGTGGCGGCCTCCTGCAGCTCGTCGGGGATCGACTGCAGCGCGCCCATGCACACGAGGAACATGTAGGGGAAGCCGAGCCACAGGTTCACGAGGAGCACCGAGAACTTGGCCATCCATGGATCGGTGAGCCAGGGCACGTCGGCGCCGCCGAGCAGTACCTGGTTGATGAAGCCGAAGCTCTCGTTCATCATGCCCGCCCAGATCAGCGCCGACAGGAATGACGGGATGGCGTAGGGCAGGATCATCGCCACCCGGTACCAGCGGCGGCCGCGCATGCGCAGGTCGTTGAAGACGATCGCGAGGAACAGCCCGAGGAAGAACGTCGAGGCCACCGAGATGAGCGCGAACGCGAAGGTCCAGAGCGTGACGTAGACGAGCGGCTGCGCGAGGCGCGGGTCGGTCACGGCGCGCACGAAGTTGTCGAAGCCGACGGTGATCTGCCAGCCGGGCAGCAGCTCGTCGCCGGCCTCGGACGTGAACGCGCCCGTGCCGATGTCGGAGTAGACGGTGTTCGTCGTGACATCCGTCATCGTGCCGGCGTCGGCGTCGTACTCGAGGGTCGAGACGTACTGGTAGGCGTTCGACCCGTCGGGCGTGCGCAGTGCGCCGTCGTTGGGGTCATCGGAGAACGGCACGGCGAGCTCGGTGATCTCGTCGGTGCGGGCGAGCACGTCGGCGAAGCTGAGCGACGTCCAGCCGTCGGCGGCGACGGCCTTGCCGCCCTCCATCTCGGCGTCGATGGGCTCGAGCGGCTGGTCGTTGGTGCCGACGTAGGCGTCGCCGTCGGGGTCGGTCGCGAGCAGGCCGAGCGTGCCGAGGCGGTCGACCACGGTGATCGGGTAGGCCGGCGAGTCCTCGACGCGCTCGAGCGACGAGGCCATGAGCGACGAGACCGCCTGCTCCTTGGAGCCGTTGTGGCCGGTGCCGTAGTTCGTGAACGCGATGTAACCCGTGTAGACGAGCACGAACACCTGGAAGAGCACGAGGAAGATCACGCCCGGCGTGAGGTACTTCGCCGGGAGCTTGCGGCGCGAGAAGTAGATCCAGTTGACCGCGACGGCCACGAGGGCCACGATCGCGGCGATGAGCCACTGGTCGTGCGTCGCGAGCACGAACAGGGCGTAGAGCGCGACCGCATCGACGATGCCGAGCAGCACGATCTTCAGCAGGAGCATCTTCACCCCGACGGATGCCGCGTCGGCGATGCCCGCGGCCCGTCGCTGCTTCTTCGTGGGCGGCTGCTGCGGCGTCTCCGCTGCGACCTCGTCGTCGATCGTGGTGCTCATCCTGCGGCTCTTCTCGTCGGAAACGTGAACGCTCCGGGCCGGATGCCGCAGCGGCATCCGACCCGGAGTCTCTCGGTACTTACTTGATGGCGGCCTGGACGTCGGACGTCAGCTTCTGCCACGTCGCGACCGGGTCGGCACCGTTGATGATGTCGGCCTCGGCGATGCCCCAGTACTGCCACACCGAACCCATGGCGGGGATGGCGGGCATCGGGACGGCCTCGTTGCCGACGGCGGCGAAGCCGGCGATGATCGGGTCCTCGGACGCGGTCTCAGCGGCGGCCGAGAGGGCGGGCAGCACGTGACCGGCCTCGAAGAGCTCCAGCTGCACGTCTTCGGTGCCGATGTAGTTCACGAGGAAGTCGTTCGCGGCGACCTTGTTCTTCGACTCGGCGGAGACGAAGAAGCCCTTCACGCCGGCGAACGGCGAGGCGACGTCGGCGGTCGGGCTGGGCACGCTGTCGATGGCGACGTTGACGCCGGCGTCGATGGCCGAGCCCACGTTCCACGGGCCGGTGAGCCAGAACGCGGCGGTGCCGTCGATGAACGCCTGCTTGGCGATGTCACCGTCGATGTCGGTGTTGAAGACGCCGGTGCCGTTCTTGCCCTGGCTGCCGAGCCACGTGGCGAACTGCTCGCCGCCCGAGTTGCCGAGCTGCAGGTCGGTAGGGTCGTAGCCCTCAGCGCCGCTGCCGAAGACGGGCGAGCCGAATGCGGTCTGGAACGGGTACAGGTGGTAGGGGTTGCCCTCGGCGCCCTGCTCGACCACGAAGGGCTGCGTGAGGCCGGCGGCCTGGCCCTTGGCGATCATGTCGTCGAAGCTCGTGGCCGGCTCGGGGATGAGGTCGGCGTTGCGCAGCACCGCGATGTTCTCCACCGCGTAGGGGAGCATGTAGGTGGTGCCCTCGTAGGTCGACGCGTCGATCGCGACGGGGAGGTAGTCGCCCGCGGAGTCGCCGAGCTCGATCGGAGCCACGACGCCGTTGGTCGAGAGCTCGCCCAGCCAGTCGTGCGCGCCCATGGTGATGTCGGGGCCCTTGCCGGTGGGGACCTGCTGGATGAAGTCGTCCTTGATGTCGGCGTTGTCCTTGCCGACGAGGTCGACCTTGACACCGGTCTTGTCGGTGTAGGCCTCGGCCGCGCCCTTCAGCGCGTCGACGCGCTCGGCGTCGACCCAGACGGTCAGCGTGCCGCTCGACGAGGCCTCGCCCTCGGAACCGCTGTCGCCGGACGAGCAGCTCGCCAGGCCGAGCGTCGCGACGACCGCGACGGCCCCGGCAGCGAGGAGGCTCTTCGTGTTCACCCTCATTGGTGTGCCCTTCTCAGTGTGCGTGGAGTCGGCGCCTTCGCCTGGTGAGGGAGCTGTGTTCCCCGTTCCGTTGCCGGAACCGCGCACCGTGCCCGAAAGGCCGTTCTTCCGTATGAATGTGCTCGCGTTTGTGCAAGCGATTACAGGTATACCTTGCGTGACGTTCATTACCAAACCCGGACAGGCCCATCGATACCGGTTCGTGACCATTCTGTGATCGGCTGGTACTGCAAGCGTTTCCATGATGTATCGAGATGACGTACAGTTTCCGTCATGACTTCCGAGTGGTGGCGCACTGCCGCGATCTACCAGATCTATCCCCGGTCCTTCGCCGACGCCAACGGCGACGGCATGGGCGACCTCGCCGGCATCACGAGCCGGCTCGGCGACCTGCAGGACCTCGGCATCGACGCCATCTGGCTCTCGCCCTTCTACACGTCGCCCCAGCGCGACGCCGGCTACGACGTCGCCGACTACTGCGACGTCGACCCGCGGTTCGGCACGCTCGCCGACTTCGACGCGATGCTCGCCGAGGCGCACGCCCGCGGCATCCGCGTCATCATCGACCTCGTGCCCAACCACTCGTCGGACGAGCACGAGTGGTTCCAGGCCGCCCTCGCCGCATCGGCCGGCAGCGCTGAGCGCGCCCGCTACCTCTTCCGCGACGGCCGGGGCCCGGCCGGCGACGAGCCGCCCAACAACTGGGAGTCGGTCTTCGGCGGCCCCGCGTGGACGCGCGTCGTCGAGCCCGACGGCACCGCCGGCCAGTGGTACCTGCACCTCTTCGACAGCTCGCAGCCCGACTTCGACTGGACGAACGAGGAGGTGCGCGAGGAGTTCCGCCGCATCCTGCGCTTCTGGCTCGACCGCGGGGTCGACGGGTTCCGCGTCGACGTGGCGCACGGCATGATCAAGGCCGACGGCCTCCCCGACTACACCCCGCCCGCCGAGGGCGGCAGCAGGGGCGGCGCCGGCGGCGTCGCGGTCGAGGCGGCCGACACGGCCGGCGAGCTCGTCGGCGCCGGGATCGGCGCGAGTGCTGGGGTCGGCGCATCGGTCGGCGGTGGCGCTGCTGCATCGGTCGGCGGCTCGGCTGCGGGCGGCTCGGCTGCCGGGGCGGCTGCCGCCGCGGCATCCGGCGTCACCCTCGAGCCCGCCATCAGCGACGCCACCGGCGACGGCGCGCCCTACTGGGGCCAGGACGGCGTGCACGAGATTTACCGCGACTGGCGCGAGGTCCTCGACGAGTACCCCGGCGAGCGCATCCTCGCCGCCGAGGCGTGGGTGGACCCGCTGCCCCGCGTGGCCAAGTGGGTGCGCCCCGACGAGATGCACCAGGCGTTCAACTTCGCCTACCTCGAGACCCCGTTCGACGCGACCGCGTTGCGGACGGTCATCGACGCCTCGCTCGCCGCCTTCGGCGCGGTCGGGGCGCCCTCGACGTGGGTGCTCTCCAACCACGACGTGGTGCGGCACGCCACCCGCCTGTCGGTGACCGAGGCGAACCCGCAGGGCCACGGGCTCGGCCCGCGCTCGAAGGGCCTGCCCGAGTACGCCACCGGCCTGCGTCGCGCCCGCGCCGCCACCGCGCTGATGCTCGCCCTTCCCGGCTCGTCCTACCTCTACCAGGGCGAGGAGCTCGGCCTCCCAGAGGTCATCCACCTGCCCGACTCGGCGCGTCAGGACCCCACGTGGTTCCGCACGAACGGCGAGCGCTACGGCCGTGACGGATGCCGCGTGCCCATCCCGTGGGAGGCCGACGCGCACGCCTACGGCTTCGGCCCCGACGGCGACCCGTGGCTCCCGCAGCCCGCGCAGTGGGGCGAGCTCGCGCGCGACCTCCAGCGCGGCGTGCCCGACTCGACGCTCACGCTCTACCAGGACGCGCTGCGCCTGCGCCGCGAGCACGACCTCGGCGCCGGATCGGTGGAGTGGCTGCCCGGCTTCCCCGCGGCCGCGGTCGCGCTGCGCAACGGCGACGTCGTCGTCGTGGCGAACACGGGCACGGAGCCGGTCGAGCTGCCCGCCGGCGACGTGCTGCTCGCGAGCGGCCCGCTCGACGGCCGGTCGCTCCCCCACGACACGACGGCCTGGCTCCGCGCCTAGCCCGCGACACCGAGCCC
>NZ_JBFUCL010000204.1:0-6820 GCF_056405255.1 Agromyces sp. P1_H4
CCGGTGGTCGTCGACCTGTGCTGCGGCGCCGGGGCGATCGGCGCGGCGGTGGCGGATGCCGCGGGGCCGGTCGAGCTCGTCGCTGCCGACATCGACCCGGCCGCCGTCAGGGCCGCGCGCCGCAACCTCGAGCCGCTGGGTGCGCTCGTCGTCGCCGGCGACCTCTTCGACGCGCTGCCGGGCGAGCTCCGCGGGCGCGTCGACGTGCTCGCCGTCAACGCGCCCTACGTGCCCACCGCCGAGATCGCGATGATGCCTCCCGAGGCGCGCGACCACGAGGCACACGTCGCCCTCGACGGCGGCGACGACGGGCTCGACGTGCACCGGCGCGTCGCGGCATACGCTCGGGCGTGGCTCGCTCCCGGCGGGTCCGTGCTCATCGAGACGAGCCGTCGCCAGGCGCCGAGCACCGAGGYCCTGCTCCGCGCCGGCGGGCTCTCGACGACGATCGTGCGCGACGACGAGCTCGCGGCCACCGTCGCGATCGGCCGCCGCGCGCCGAACGACTGAGCTCCGGGCGGAGGTCGGCGGTCGGCGGGCGGCTGCGCCCGGTCAGCGGTCGGCACCCGGTCGGCCGCCGTGGCGATCACGATGGGCGTCGGCCAGGATCGCCTGCACCGCGGCATCCGTCGTCTGCCGGAAGTCGAGGTAGTGCATGCCGACGGACATGAAGCCGTGCGGGGCGCTGAGGCAGACCACCTCGTCGACCTCGGGCATGGCCGCGAGCTCGGCGACGCTGTCGGGAGCACCGACGGGCATCGCGAGCACCACGGATGCCGCCCCCAGTTCTCGCGCGACGAGGCTCGCCACGCGGGCGGTCGCACCCGTCGCCACGCCGTCGTCGACGATCACCGCCGTGCGGCCGGCCAGGTCGACCGGCGGTGCATCTCCGCGGAAGAGGAGCAGCCGTGCCTCGAGCTCGGCGCGCTCGCGACGCTCGACGGCGGCGAGCTCCTCGGTCGAGACGCGGCCCTGCACGAGCACGTCGTGGTTGAGCACGCGCGCACCGCGCTCGCCGATGGCGCCCATCGCGAGCTCGGGCTGGCGCGGCAGGCCCAGCTTGCGCACGACGAGCACGTCGAGCGGCGCGCCCAGCGCCAGGGCGACCTCGGCGGCGACGGGCACCCCGCCACGCGGCAGGCCGAGCACGACCGGATCGACGAGGGCGCGAACGAGCGGGCGCTCGGCGAGGACGCCCGCGAGGCGGCGACCCGCGTCGCGTCGGTCGGTGAAGCGCTCACTGGACATCGCGTGCCGCACCCACTCGCGCCTCGGCTCAGCCGGCCGGCCGACCGCGTCAGATCCCGTCGACGAGGGCGTTCCGGAGCGGCTCGCTGAGCGACGATGGCACGTCCACATCGACGGCGAGCGCCTGCAGGGCCCGTCCGTAGTAGACGCGGGCCGCGGCGGCCACGGTGATGTCGACGATCTGGCGGTCGCTGAACCCGGCCTCTCGAAGGCGCAGGCTGTCGGCGTCGGTCATGGCGGCCGAGTCGCGGGCCAACTGCTCCGCGAAGCGCATCATCTCCACCTCGGCGTCGGTGAGGCCGGCATCGGCGTAGTCGAGGGCGATGCGCTCGAGCTGGGACTCGTCGAACACCTTCAGCGACTTCTGGCCGTGGGCCAGACGGCAGTGACGGGAGCCCGTGCCGAGCGCCGCGGCGAGCGTCACGAGCTCGAATCCCCGGAAGCCCAGCGACTCGATCGTCGAGGCCGTGAGTGCCCGGAAGGCCGCGTACGCCGCCGGGTTCACCGCCATCGCCGTGGTGTGCGTCGCGACATGGCCGAACGCCGCGCGATCCTCGGCGTAGTAGCGCTCCAAGCCCTCGGGCGCCTCGTCCTCGGGAACCGCCCTGATGATGGTCATCGCACCCCCTGGCACTTGTGACCGTATGCACCTCAGGCCTAGCGTGCGCTGTTCGACGCGTCAAGCCCTGTCACCTCGGAAGGGCGCCGCCTAGCGTTGATGACGTGGCACCGGACACCGACGAGGCGACTCGTCGAACGCGCATCGCGCGGCCGGTGAGAACACCGGAACGCCTGAGCGACGACTGAGGGGTCGACGCACAGGGCGGGGGAGCGGGTCGGATGACTGGGGGTCATCCGACCCGCGTTCTCACCGTTCCCGAGTGAAGTTCGCGTATCAGGCCCCGTCGCCTATGCTGAGTGGACCCTCCCCCACGAACGGGGGAACCCGTTCAGCACAGGGATTCGACGGCGACTCGACGCCGTCGGGCTTGGAGTGTCCGTGGGGCGTCATAGTGTCAAGGCCCCGGCAAGGAAGCCGGGGCGCGCGCTCGTCTTTTCCATCATCGCCGCCGTGGCCATCGTCGGCATCGTCGCATCCGGGGTCTACCTGTGGGTCGGCGGTCACCTTTCCCCGCTCTTCGCGGCCGCCGAGAGCGGCTGCGCCGAGACCGAGCAGATCGTGGTCGTCGCCGACACGTCCATCGCGCCGGCGCTCACCGACCTCGCGAAGGACTACGACGCGTCGTCCGACGCGTGCGTCGAGACCGTGATCAAGTCGCAGGACTCGGCCGACACCGCCGCCGTCATCGCGTCGGGCGGCGCCGATGCCGACGCGTGGGTTCCCGAGTCCAGCGTCTGGGTCGACCGCATGGCCGCGACCGCGGCGTCGCTCGGCCAGACGGCCCCCGAGGTCGAGGTGGGCGAGCCGATCGCCTCCACGCCCGTGGTGCTGGCCGCCGCGGCCACGACGGCGGCCGAGGTCGCGAGCGAGCCGGTGACCTGGACGAGGGTGCTGGGCGGCGGCCTGCCGACCATCCTCCCCGACCCCGAAGCCTCCTCGGCGAGCCTCGCCGGGCTCATGGCGCTGCGCGGCCACTCCTCGCCCGACGACCCGCGGCAGTTCGCCGGGGCCATGATCGAGCTCGGCAAGACCATTCCCGCCTCGACGAGCGCCGCGTTCGGCGCGCTCGCGGCCAGCCAGCAGCCGAGCGTGGTGCTCACGACCGAGGCGCAGGTCGCCGACTACAACCTCGACGAGCCGGCTGAGACGCTCGTGGCGGCGTATCCCGCCGATGGCACGGTGCTCCTCGACTACCCGTTCGTGCAGCTGCCCGCCCCTGTCGACCCCGACGGGACGGCGTCGGCCGACAGCACCGCGGATGCCGCGGAGGCGCGCACGGAACTGCTCACGGCGTTCGCGGACGCGGCCCGGGCCGACACCGAGCGGCTCGCCGCCGCCGGGTTCCGCGCCGGCGACGGGTCGGGCACGCTCGACATCCCCGGACTGGCCGTCGACGGCCCGGCCGCCGCGGCGGCGCAGCTCGACCCGGCCGCGCAGCTCGAGATCCTCCGTGCGTGGGCGGTGCTCACCCTGCGGTCGCGCATGCTCGCCGTCATCGACGTCTCAGGCTCGATGGAGGAGCCGGCCGAGAACGGCCTGCGCCGCATCGACATCTTCCAGCAGGCCGCCATCGGCGCCATGGAGAAGTTCTCGGGCGAGGTCGAGATGGGCGTGTGGGTCTTCTCGACCGCGCGCAACGGCGACCTCGACTACGAGGACCTCAGCCCGATCGCACCGCTGGCCGACCTCGCGCACAAGCAGGAGATCGCGGGGATCATCCAGTCGCTGCCGGCTCGACTCGGCGGCGCCACCGGCCTGTACGACACGACCCTCGCGGCGATGAAGCGGGTGCGCGAGACGTACGACCCGGAGAAGGTCAACTCGGTGCTGCTCATCACCGACGGCAAGAACGAGGACGAGAACGGCATCGACCTCGACACGCTGCTCGCCGAGCTCGCGAAGATGGACGATCCGTCCAAGCCCGTGCCGGTGATCATGATCGGCTTCGGCCCCGACACCGACCTGGCGGCGATGCAGCGCATCGCCCAGGCGACGAAGGGCGCTGCCTACTCGGCATCGCGTCCCGAGGACCTCAGCACGGTGCTCGTGGATGCGCTGTCGCAGCGCACCTGCCGCCCGAACTGCGGCTGAGCCTCCGCGGTGGGCCGATGACCGTCGGCCCCCGAACACGACGAAGGGCCCGGTTCTCGAACCGGGCCCTTCGTCATGCGCCTGCGCGGATCACGCCTCGGCGGGCTCCTCGAACACGGCATCTTCACGCGCGTGCGTCATCATGTCGGCGGGCTTGCGCACGAAGAACGAGCCGACGATGGCGAGGAGCGACAGGATCGCGCCGACCAGGAATGCCGAGCGGATGCCGGCGGTCTGGGCGACCTCGGCCGAGGCGCCGGTCGCGGCGACCGCCACGGTGCCCGCCGTCATCACCGTGACGAAGAGTGCGGTCCCCGCGGCGCCCGCGACCTGTTGCACGGTGCCCACGATCGCGGAGCCGTGCGAGTAGAGGCGCGGTTCGACCGAGCCGAGGGCCGAGGTGAACAGCGGCGTGAACATGAAGGCGAGACCCGTCGACAGCGCGACGTGCGCGGCGAGCACCAGCCAGGGCGAGGTGTGGTCGGTCACCATCGTGAGCGACCAGAGCACGCCGCTCACCACGATGCTTCCGGGCACGAGCAGCGGCGTCGGCCCGTAGCGGTCGAACAGCCGGCCGACCGTGGGGCCGAAGAGCCCCATGATCAGGCCACCGGGCAGCAGCAGCAGGCCGGTCGCCAGCGGCGTGAGGTGCAGCACGTCCTGCATGTAGATGGGGAGCAGGATGATGGTGCCGAACAGCGCCGCCATCATCACCACCATGAGCCCGACCGAGATCGAGAAGTTGCCCGAACGGAAGGTGCGCAGGTCGAGCAGCGCCCGCTCTCGTCGCTGGAGGAGCAGCTGCCGCCAGATGAACCCGCCGATGCCGAGGACGCCCACCACGAGGGAGACGACCATCGCGGCAGGATGCTCGATGCCGCTGACGACGCCGCCGACGAGGCTCAGCCCGTAGACGAGGCCGCCGAAGCCGAACGCCGAGAGGATGACCGAGAAGACGTCGATGGGGATGGCGCGCGGCTCGCTGACGTTCTCGACGCGTCGGATGCCGATGACGAGCATCGTCAGGGCGATCGGCAGCACCAGCCAGAACATGAACCGCCACGACAGGAAGCTCAGGATCAGGCCGGAGATCGTCGGGCCGATGGCAGGTGCGACCGACATGACGATCGACACGCGGCCCATGAACCGGCCGCGATCGGCCGCCGCCACGAGCGTCATGAGCGTCGTCATGAGCAGCGGCATCATGATGGCCGTGCCGCTCGCCTGCACCACGCGGGCGAGGAGGAGCACTTCGAAGCCCGGCGACAGGGCCGCGATCAGCGTGCCGGTCGAGAAGAGCGACATCGCGGCGATGAAGATCGGCCTCGTCGCGAATCGCTGCAGCAGGAAGCCGGTGATGGGGATGACGACCGCCATCGTCAGCATGAAGGCGGTGGTCAGCCACTGCGCCTGCGAGATGGTGATGCCGAGGTCGGTGACCAGGTGGGGGATCGCCACGCCCATGATCGTCTCGTTGAGGATGACGACGAAGGCGGAGGCGAGGAGCAGCCAGATGACGCGGTTGTTCCGCGCGCCGTGGAGCGCCTCGACGTCGGAGTCGGTGTGTTGGTGAGTGGCGGCCGCGTCGAGGCGTGCGGCCTCGGGCGCAGTCAGGTCTGGAACGGCGCGTTCGGTCACGGAGAGGCATCCAATCGATCTCGGCGCAGAGCGGCGCCGGGGGAGTTGCGTCGAATGTGTGTGTCAACCTGCGTCGGACGACGCACTATTCCCGATCGGCGAGATGGATCGGAACGTATGAATCGCGCGGCGGGGCGGGCTACGGAGCGGGCGAGGGACCGTCGGTCGGAGTGGGCTCGGGGAGCCAGCCCTCGAGCTGCTCCTCTTCGGGAGCGACCTTGTCTTCGGCCCGCTTCTTGCCGACCTCGAGATCGGCGTCGTCGTCTGCGGGAATGGCACTTGGATCGGTCATGACTCCACGATATTGCGGACCGCCGACACTGCGCGGGCGACCGCGGCCGCAGCGTCCGCGATCTCGTCGGCCGTCGTCTCGGCGCCCAGCGTGAACCGCACGGCCGTCTGCGCGAGGTCGGCCGGGATGCCGATCGCCGTGAGCACGTGCGACGGCTCGTCGCTCCCCGCGGCACACGCCGACCCGCTGGAGCAGACCACCCCGTCGCGCTCGAGCTCGAGCAGCACCGCTTCGCCGCTGGTACCCGGGAAGACGAACGACACCGTCCCGGGCAGTCGCCGCACGGGGTCGCCGGTCATCACGGCGCCCGGCACCGCGGCGACGACGCGTGCGGCGAGGTCGGCGCCCAGCGCGCCGACGCGGGTCGCGGCATCCGCCCGCTCGGCCTCGGCGAGCCGCAGCGCGGTGGCGAACGCGACGGCGCCCGCAACGTTCTCGGTGCCCGAGCGACGTCCGCGCTCCTGTCCGCCGCCGTGCAGCACCGGCTCCAGCGGGATCCGCCCGCGCACGATGAGCGCGCCCGTGCCCTTCGGCGCGCCGACCTTGTGCCCGGCGAGCGAGAGGGCGTCGGCGCCCAGCCCGTCGAGCCCGAGGGGAAGCCAGCCGGCCGCCTGCACGGCATCCGTGTGCATGAGCGCACCGGCGGCATGGGCGACCGTGGCGAGCTCGGCGACGGGCTGCACGGTGCCGATCTCGTTGTTCGCGAGCTGCACGGAGACGAGCGTCGTGTCGTCGCGGATGCGTCGGGCGAGCGCCGCGGGATGGACGGAGCCGTGCTCGTCGACCTCGAGCATCTCCACGGTGAAGCCGTGCACGCGGGCCAGGTACGCGGCCGACTCGAGCACCGCCTCGTGCTCGATCGGGGACACGAGCACGTGGCGGCCGCGCGGGTTCGCGAGCGCCATGCCCTTCACCGCGAGGTTGTCGGC
>NZ_JBFUCL010000205.1:0-6812 GCF_056405255.1 Agromyces sp. P1_H4
GACCTGCTGCGCGCCCTCGGCGAGCTCGGCCGAGCCCGTGGCGAGCTGCTCGTTGCCCGCGGCGAGCTGTGCGGTGCCGTCGGCCAGTTGCGTGGCGCCCGCGCCGAGCTGGGAGGCGCCGTCGGCGGCCTGCGTGGCGCCGTCGGCGAGCTGGGCTGCGCCGTCGGCCGCCTCGACGAGGTTGCCCCGGATGGTCGAGATCGAGCCGAGCAGCATCGACGCGGCCTCGCGGTTCACCGTCTGGGCGATGGTGGTGCGGATCTGTTCGATGGCCTGCTTGCCGATGGTGCCGGCGAGGTAGCTGTTCGCGTCGTTGGTCTCGAGGGTCAGCTCGGCCTGGCGGGGGGTGTCGGTGCTCACCGAGGCGAGCGCGTCCGAGAAGTCGGCGGGGATGGTGATGGCGAAGTCGTAGTCGGATGCCTCGAGGCCGGCCTGCGCCTCGGCCGCCGTGGTGCGGTGCCAGTCGAAGGCCCCGTCGGCGATGAGCTCGTCGGCGACCTCGTCGCCCACGTTGCGCGGTGCGGCGCCGTCGGATGCGGGCGTGCCCTCGTCCTCCACGACGAGCGCGACGGGCACCTCGGGGAACTTGGCGTACGGGTCCTGGTTCGCCCAGAGGTAGAGGCCGCCGTAGAGCACGGGTACGGCGATGAGCGCGAGCAGCGCGATGACCGACATGCGGGTGGAGGTGAGCCGCCGGAACTCGGCGGCGATCATCTGCGGGACCTTCACGCGAGGCCTCCCTCGGCGATGGCGGCCTGCTCGTCGGTCTCGTCGACCTCGTCGGCCTGCATGCGGGCGATCATCGCGGCGGCGCCGATGGCCGCTGCAGAGGCGTCTCCGGCGATGACGAGCACGGCGTATCCGCGGTCGGCGAGCCGGCGAGCGAGCGTCCACCACTCCTGCGGGTCGCCGCCGTGGCGGTCGGGTGAGACGAGCACGATGCCCTCGACCCCGTCGCGCAGGATGGCGAGCTCGGTGAGCAGGCGCAGGCGCACGACCGGGTCGACGTTCGCGATCGGCACGCGCGCGAACTCGCGCAGGCCGAGGTCGTCGAGCCAGCGCGACACCGAGACCGGGTTCGAGGGGACGCCGGCGAACATGAGCTCCTCGGCGGCGACGCCCGCGAGGGTGATGTCGGGAGCGGGGTCGGAGACGCCGGGCGCATCGACGAGGGCGACGGCGCGGCGGATCGCCGCGGCATCCGCTCGGCCGTCGATCGTGACGGAACCGGAGTCGGGCCGCATGCGCCCTGCGGCGAGCAGTCCGAGGACGGTGGGGCGCTGCTCGGTCTCGGCGCGGGCGAGCGTGGCGCGGCCGGATTCGTAGCCGACCGTGGTGGCGGCGAGCGCCTGGCCGTTGCGGCCCTTGCTCACCCCCCGGAGTTCGATCCTCATGCGTGGGTCTCCTGCTGGTCGTCGGCGACGGCGGGGGTGGCGCCGTCGACGGAGAGTTCGGGTGCCCGCGCGATGAGGTCGGCGCTGTCCTGCCACCCGAGGCCCGCGGTGCCGAGCACGGCGAGCATCACGAGGCGGCGGCCCTCGACGTCGTCGATGCCGGTTGCGGCGGCCTCGAGCAGCACCGAGATCGCGGCGGACTCGATGAGGCGCGCGAGCACCTCGGGTCGGATGTCGGGGCGCACCGTGCCCTCGGCGATGCCGCGCTCGACCAGCGTGCGCAGCCGATCGCGCACGGGCTTGAGGGCCTCGCCGGCGTGGGTGGCGTAGGGCTCGCGCACGGCCATGCCGGCGAGCATGCGCACGTGTGCCACCGCGCCCCACAGCCGTGCGCCCAGCAGGGCGATGGCGGTGGGTGCGTGGGGATGGTCGGTCGCCGCCGCGACGGCGTTGAGGCGCGCGGCCCCCACGTCGATGACGGCGACGACGAGGGCGTCGCGGTTGGCGAAGTGGCCGTAGAAGGCGCGCCGGGTCAGGCCGGCGGCGCTCGTGATGCGCTCGAGGGGGGCGTCGGATGCCTCGCCGAGCGTGTCGGCGGCGGCGGCGAGCAGGGCTTCGCGGTTGGCGGTCGCGTCTCGACGTGGCGCGCGACGGCCCGCGTCGATGTCGGACATGACTCCAGTCTACGAAGTTGCACACCGATGTGCAAGTTGTGCGGGCGTGTCCCCCGTTCCGGCCCCGAACGAGTGGCACTCGCATTGGGGCGCGGCCGAAAGGGCACGACCTGAGGATGGCTCTTGTGGCCGAATTGCGGCTGCTGCTTGGCTGGCGACGTGTCGAAACCGAGAGGAGACACCTCGATGTCCAGAACCTCAACCACACGCCTCGTGGCCGGCCTCGCCGCCCTGCCGTTCGTGGCCCTCAGCGTGCTCGGCGGCGGTCTCGCCGCCAACGCGACGTCGCCCGTCGACGGGGACCACCGGGTCCCGTACTGCCACGCCACGCACAGCGAGAAGAACCCCTTCGTCTTCATCGAGACCGACAAGGTCGCGGTCGTGCGTGCGCACGAGAAGCACCAGGACCTCGAGGACGTGTACCCCGGTTTCTGGTACGACGACCACGGCACCCCGACCTGGTTCGAGGGTCGCGGCGACGCGGCCTTCGCTGAGCGCGGATGCGTCGGAGGCGGCGGGGGTGGGCACGGCTGACCCACGGCCGCGGCCGCGACCGCGACGCTGGGGCGACCGCGACGCTGGGAAGCACGCGGTCAGAGTTCGGTCAGCCCCGTCCCGATGATGAACACGCCGATGAGGATGAAGATCAGGGCGGTGACGGTTGTGCTGTTGCGGCTGATCCAGTCCTTCATGGCCAGCAGCCGAGGTTCCATCCCCTTGCGGTCGGCGAGGGAGAGGATCACCGGCACCGCCACGGTCGAGGCGCCGATGACCGTGTAGATCACGATGACGATCGCCGCTTCGCCGACGGACAGGTCGGGCGCTCGGATGGCGAGCCCGGCAGCGATCGCGAGGAGCAGTCCCTTCGGCCGGACGTTCAGTGCGAAGGCGATGCCGAAGGCGCTCCACCGCCCCAGCTTGTCGACCGAGTTCAGCCACTTGGGCATCGCATCGGAAGGATTTCGCAGCGCGCGACGCCATTCGATGCTCGCGATCACCACGAGCGCGATGCCCACGAGGATCTCGATGATCGCGATGACCGTATCGGGCCGCCGATCGAATCGAGGTGACGGGACCGCTTGCGCGCCGAGCGTGAAGATGGTGACCATCGTCGCCATGCCCAGCACCCAGCCGATCAGGAAGGGCAGCGCCGTCTGCGCGCCCTTCGGCGAGAGGAGGATGACGATGGTCGCCATGATCGGCACCGAACTGATCGCCACGGCAAGCGCGATCGGGAGGATGTGTCCGATGGCCTGCAGCATCCGTTCTCCCCTCTKCTACTGCAGCGCCGACGTGAGGCGTGCGATGCCGTCGAGGAACGTCGCCGATGCGGGCTCCCGCTCCCACTCCTCGAGCGTCAGCTGCCGGCCGACGGCTCGATAGCCCGCCTCGACCTCGCGCATGTCGGCCACGAACGAGGCCCCGCGCACCAGCATGATCACCTCGAAGTTCAGGTTGAACGAGCGGATGTCCATGTTGCTCGAGCCGATCACCGCCACGTCGTCGTCGATCGACAGGTGCTTCGCGTGCAGGATGTACGGGCCGGGGTACAGCCAGATCTGCACGCCCGCCCGCAGGAGGGCGCCGTAGTACGACCGCTGCGCGTGCCACACCGAGCCCTGGTCGCCGATCTCCGAGACGAAGAGCTGCACGTCGAGCCCGCGCAGCCGGGCCGACGTGATCGCGTACATCATCGCCTCGTCTGGCACGAAGTACGGGCTCGTGATGATCACCCGCTCCTGCGCCGAGTTCACGAGCGACAGGAAGAGCCGCAGGTTGTTCTCGCCCTCGAACGCCGGACCGCTCGGAAGGATCTGGCAGTCGAGGGCGTCGGGCGAGGTATCGAAGGGCACGGCGGTCGCGCGGACGTTCTCGTCGTCGGCGAGCAGCTCGTCGGTCTCGGCGTACCAGTCCGACATGAACACCGCATTGAGCGCCGTCACGGTCGGCCCGGTGACCCGGGCCACGAGCTCCTGCCACTGCAGGCCGCGCTTGATGTTGCTCTTCGAGTTGTAGCTGCGGTCGATGAGGTTCTGCGAGCCGGTGTAGCCGACGCGCCCGTCGACCACGACGATCTTGCGGTGGTTGCGCAGGTCGGGACGCTGGAACTTGCCCTTGAACGGCTGCACGGGGAGCATGAAGCTCCACTTGGCCCCGATCCGGTCGAGCTCGGCGTAGGTCGCCTTGTGCGTGGCCGAGCGCCCGGTCGAGATGTGGTCGAGCAGCACCCGCACCGTCACGCCGCGCCGCACGGCGCGCTCCATGGCCGCGAAGAAGTCCTTCGTCGTCACGTCGAGCGACACGATGAAGAACTCGACGTGCACGTAGTGCTCGGCCGTCTCGATGTCCGCCGTCATGGCGTCGATCGATGCCTGGTAGTCGCCGATGAGCGTCGCGGTGTTGCCGCCGATGACCGGGAGGGCGCCCAGTCGCCGGTTCTGCTCGGCGATGGTGGCGAACCAGGTGGGCCACTGCGATCGATCCGTGGCCAGCTCGACGCCCGCCGCGCGCTCGGTGATGAGCCGGTTCACCTCCGCCTGGCGCACCCGCCACTTCTTCGGCAGCTTCACGTTGCCGATGAGCAGGAACAGCAGAATGCCGATGAACGGGATCAGGAAGATGGCGAGGAGCCAGGCCATCGCCGCCGTGGGCTTGCGATCCCGCGGGATGATGATGAGGGCGGCGATGCGGATGGCGAAGTCCGCCGCCACCAGCACCCACCCGATGATGGTCGCCGTCTCGGCGCTCATTCCGGCACGACCGCTCGACGTGTCGCTGCAGCACCGGCCATGGCGCCCTCCCCAGTACGGTCGCTCTCGCCGCCCGCCTCGCTCAGGCGACCGGTCGGTCGTCTGAGTATGGCACCGGCAGTGCGGCCGTCCAAGACCTGCCGCGCCGGGGATCGGGCGCGTCGCCGGTGGCGTCCCCCGTCAGTCGGTGCCGAGGTCGAACGCGGCTGCCTCGTTCGCGGCATCCGTGGCGGCCTCGAGGTCGGTCTCGAGCTCGCCGGCAGTGATCGCCGCGGACTCGCCCGCCTCGAGGTCGCCCACGAGCTCGGCCGTCGCGCCGCCCACGATGCCCTGGAGCGCGTACTGCTCGAGACGCGCACGGGAGTCGGCGATGTCGAGGTTGCGCATGGTCAGCTGCCCGATGCGGTCCTCGGGGCCGAAGGCGGCGTCGCCGACCCGTTCCATCGACAGCTTCTCGGGGTGGTAGCTGAGCGCAGGGCCCGAGGTGTTCAGGATCGTGTAGTCGTCGCCGCGACGCAGGCGCAGGGTGACCTCGCCGGTGACGGCCGAGCCGACCCAGCGCTGGATGGACTCGCGCAGCATGAGCGACTGCGGGTCGAGCCAGCGTCCCTCGTACATCAGGCGACCGAGGCGGCGGCCCTCGGCGTGGTAGTTGGCGATGGTGTCCTCGTTGTGGATCGCGTTGAGCAGGCGCTCGTAGGCGATGTGGAGGAGCGCCATGCCGGGCGCCTCGTAGATGCCACGGCTCTTCGCCTCGATGATGCGGTTCTCGATCTGGTCGGAGACGCCCAGGCCGTGCCGCCCGCCGATGGCGTTCGCCTCGTACACGAGGGCCACGGCGTCGGAGAACTCCGCGCCGTTGATGGCGACCGGGCGGCCCGCCTCGAAGCGCACCGACACCTCCTCGGTGGCCACCTCGACGTCGTCGCGCCATGCGGCCACGCCCATGATGGGCTCGACGATGTCGAGTCCGGCGTCGAGCTCCTCGAGGCGCTTCGCCTCGTGTGTGGCGCCCCAGATGTTCGCGTCGGTCGAGTAGGCCTTCTCGGTGGCGTCGCGGTAGGGGAAGCCACGCGCGACGAGCCATTCGCTCATCTCCTTGCGGCCGCCGAGCTCGGTCACGAACGCCGCGTCGAGCCACGGCTTGTAGATGCGCAGGCGCGGGTTGGCCATCAGGCCGTAGCGGTAGAACCGCTCGATGTCGTTGCCCTTGTAGGTGGAGCCGTCGCCCCAGATGTCGACGCCGTCCTCCTTCATGGCACGCACGAGGAGCGTGCCCGTCACGGCCCGGCCGAGCGGCGTGGTGTTGAAGTAGGTCTTGCCGCCCGAGCGGATGTGGAACGCGCCGCACTGCAGCGCGACCAGGCCCTCCTCGACGAGCGGGGCCTTCGCGTCGACGTGGCGGGCGATCTCAGCGCCGTACTCCTTCGCGCGCTCGGGTACCGCGGCGATGTCGGGCTCGTCGTACTGGCCGATGTCGGCCGTGTACGTGCAGGGCACCGCGCCCTTCTCTCGCATCCACGCGACCGCCACCGAGGTGTCGAGGCCGCCGGAGAAGGCGATGCCGACGCGTTCGCCGACGGGCAGGCTGGAGAGGACTTTCGACATGCCCACCAGCCTACTTGCGCCACTTCCCCGGCGACGACGCCGCCAATAGACTCGCGCCACCGGTCGCGCGGCACCATCGACGTCGCCGTCGTCGCATCCACTGGACGGTCCGGGCCGCCGACCGACCCACGGCCGGCGGTGCACTCCACACGAAGGAGAAACACGCATGCAGAAGCACAGGGTGATCGGCGCGGCATCCGCCGTGGCCATCGCCATCGGCCTGATGGGCGCCGCGGTCGCACCGGCCGCAGCCGCCTCCGGGCCCGAATCCACGTACCTCGTGCTCGCCCCGCAGGGCAAGAGCACAGCGAAGGCCGCGGCCCGGGTGGCCGCAGCGGGTGGCACCGTGGTCGCCGCCTACGACCAGATCGGCGTGCTCGTCGCCA